>JAFDMG010000094.1 GCA_019306045.1 Deltaproteobacteria bacterium
GGCGGGAAAGATCGGCGGCACCACGGCATCGTCGTAAATGATTTTCCGGTAGGGCTCGTCGGAGATCAGGTAGATGGGCCGGCCGAGTTCGGCCGATTTTCTTGCCAGCAGCCGTCCGAGATCGGTGATCAGGGACTGGGGAAAGATCACCCCCGTGGGGTTGTTGGGGGAGTTGATGATCACCGCCTTGGTTTTTTCGCTGATGGCCGCCTCGATGGCCTCCAGGTCCGGGGTGAAGTCCGGCTGGGGGTCGGTGGTCCGCAGCCGGCCGCCGTGGTTGTCGACATAAAAATTGTACTCGACGAAGTAGGGCCGGGGGGCCAGGACTTCATCGCCCGGGTTGAGCAGGGTTTTGAAGATGACGTTCAGGGCCCCGCCGGCGCCGCAGGTCATGACCACCGCCGCCGCCGGCACCGGCACCTGCTGTTCCTGGCTGAGCCAGTCGGCCACCGCCTGGCGGGTTTCGGGGTAGCCGGAGTTGGGCATGTAGCCGTACTTCATCGGCGCCGGTTCCCGGATGATCCGCAGCAGCTCCTCCTCCACCGCGGGGGGCGGCGGCACGTCCGGATTGCCGAGGGTGAAATCGTAAACGTTTTCCGCCCCGTATTTTTCTTTCAGCGCCGCTCCTTCCTCGAACATCTTCCTGATCCAGGAAGAACGTTCCATGAATTCCCGGATTTTGTCAGCGATAGCCATCTGGTTTGTCCTCCTCCGCGATGAATTGGTTGATCACCGTTAAAAGCGTTGCCATCTGTTCCCGGGTGCCGATGCTGATCCGCAGGCCCCGGTCCAGGGGCGGGGCGGCGAAATAGCGCACCAGGATCTGCCGGTCGGCAAGAAAGCGGTACAGCCCGGCCGCCGACAGCCCGGCCGGCGGCCAGCAGAAAAGAAAGTTGGTGGCCGAAGGACAGACGGTAAAGCCCATATGCTGCAATTCCCGCTGGAAAAACTCGCGGGTTTCCCGAATGCGGGCCAGGGTTGCCTGCAGGTATTCCTGGTCGCCAAGAGCCGCGGCGGCGGCGGTCTGGGCCAGGTAGTCGAGGTTGTAGCTGTCCCTGGCCTTGTCCATTTCGCCGATGATTTCCGGGCTGGCGAAGGCCAGGCCGATGCGCAGGGCGGCCAGGGCGTAGGACTTGGAAAAAGTCCGGGTGATGATCAGGTTCGGGCAGGCGGCCAGCAGTTCCAGGGCGTTGCCGGCGGCGAAGTCGGCGTAGGCTTCGTCCACCACCAGGATGCCGTCGAGCCGGGCCGCCAGCTCTTTGATAAATTTGTTGCTGAAGGCAATGCCGTAAGGAGCGTTGGGGCTGGTAAGGAAAAACAGCTTGATGCCCTCCAGGTCCGGCATCTGTTCCGGCTGCCGCCAGTCAAAAGGGCAGGGAACGGCGGCGGCGCCGCGCAGCTGGATCAGCACCGGGTAAAGGGAGTAGGATGGTTCCAGGAAGCCAACCTTTTCCCCGGGATCGACAAAGGTGTCGAGGACGATCCGCAGCAGCTCGTCGGAGCCGTTGCCGGCCAGCACCTGCTCCGCCCGCAGCCCGTAGCAGTCGGCCGCCGCCTGCCGCAGGGAACTGCTGGTCGGCGGGGGATAGAGACGCAGCCGGTCCCCGTCGGCCAGCGCCTGTTCCAGGGCCCGAACCGCCGCCGGCGAGGGTGGGTAGGGATTTTCGTTGGTATTCAGCTTGATTACCTGGCTGCCCGGCGCCGGCTGCTGGCCGGGGGTGTAACCGGCCATTTTTCGGACGGCGGGGCGCACCAGGGAGGCAATGTTTTTCATAGGAGCTTGGCCGCTTCCTTGGCAAAATAAGTGAGAATCAGGTCCGCCCCGGCCCGCTTGATGGCCAGCAGGGATTCCAGCATCACCCGGGTGCCGTCGATCCACCCCAGCCGCGCCGCCGCCTTGACCATGGCAAACTCGCCGCTGACGTTGTAGGCGGCCAGGGGATAGTCAAACTGTTCCCGCAGCAGGCGGATGATGTCCAGGTAGGGCAGGGCGGGTTTGACCATGATCAGGTCGGCCCCCTCCTGGATGTCCAGGGCGGCTTCCCGGATTGCCTCCCGGACGTTGGCCGGGTCCATCTGGTAGCTCTGCCGATCGCCGAACTGGGGCGGCGACTCGGCGGCGTCCCGGAAGGGGCCGTAAAAGGCCGAAGCGTATTTGACCGAATAGGCCATGATCGGCAGCTCGCTGAAACCGGCCTGGTCCAGGGCTTCCCGGATGCTGCCCACCCGGCCGTCCATCATGTCGGAGGGGGCCACCATGTCCGCCCCAGCCCGGGCGTGGGAAACCGCTTCCCTGGCCAGCAGTTCCAGGGTGGGATCGTTGAGGATCTGGCCGTTCTTGACCACGCCGCAGTGCCCGTGGGAGGTGTATTCACAAAGGCAGACGTCGGTGATCACCTGCACCGCCGGACTGGTTTCCTTGATCGCCCTGATGGCCCGCTGGATGATGCCCTGGTCGTCGTAGGCTTCCCGCCCCATCTCGTCTTTGTGCTCCGGGATGCCGAAAAGGATGATCGCCGGGATGCCAAGGGCGGCGACTTCCTCCACCTCTTTGACCAGCATGTCGATGGACAGCTGGTAGTTGCCCGGCATTGACGCGATCTCTTTCCTGACCCCGTCCCCGGGGCAGACGAACAGGGGATAGATAAAATCGTCCACCGAAAGCCTGGTTTCCCGCACCAGGCGGCGGATCTGGTCGTTGGCCCGCAGGCGGCGCGGTCGGTAAGCAGGAAAGAACATGGCAGATCTCCTTGTCGTTAGCTGTTAGCGATTAGCCATTAGCAGTTAGCTTTTGGCGGTTGGCCGTTGGTCGCCGCCGGCCAGCCACGCTTTCATGGCGGCGATCAGTCCTTCGATGGTGTACTCCCTGGCGGTGGCCACTACCCGCAGCCCGGCCTGGCGGGCGGTGGCGGCGGTGACCGGCCCGATGCAGGCAGCCGGCAGCGACTGCAGCCAGGCCAGGTCGGCGGCCGACGGACAGTGTTCCACCAGGTTGCTGACCGTCGAGGAACTGGTAAAGGTCAGAAAATCCACCAACGGCCGCCGGCGGCAAAGTTCCGCCAGCCGCTCGGCGGTGGCCGGCGGCAAGATGGTGCGGTATACCGGCAGCACCTCGACGCTGGCGCCCCGTTGCCGCAAGGTTTCCGGGACGATTTCCCGGGCCACCTGGGCCCGGGGCAGCAGGAAGCGCTGGCGCCGGATATCGCGGTCGGCCAGGGCGGCGACAATGCCCTCCCCCTGGAATTTTTCCGGTATCAGCTCGGATTGCAGGCCGTATTTTGCCAGGGCGGCGGCAGTCTTGGGACCGACGCTGAGGATCGGCTTGTTTGCCAGCAGCTCCGGCTGGCAGCCGCGTTCCCGCAGCCGCTCCAGGAAGAATTTGACCCCGTTGGTGCTGGTAAAGATCAGCCAGTCGTAATCCTCCAGGCGGGCCAGGGCCCGGTCCACCGGTTCCCAGCTGGCCGGCGGCACGGTTTCGATGGCCGGCAGGGGGATGGCTTCGGCGCCTTCGGCGGCCAGCAGCCGCAGCAGGGGCGCCGCCTGGGCCGCAGCCCGGGTGACCACGACCCGGCGGCCGGCCAAGAGACGGTCAGTGGCTTCCCGACTCATAGCACTCCCGCAGAATTTCCCGGGCGCCCCGTTCCAGGAGCTGGTTGGCCAGGCTGGTGCCCAGCTCGTCCGGGTCCTGGTGACTGCTGGCGGTTTCCTGCAGGACCAGGCTGCCGTCCTCCCGGGCCACCAGGCCGGTAAGGGTGACCAGGCCGTCGTCGTCGAGGGTGGCGTGGGCGGCAATCGGCACCTGGCAGCCGCCCTCCAAGGTGCGCAGGAACGCCCGCTCGGCGGTTACGGCGACGCTGGTGGGCTGGTGGTGCAGGAAAGCGATCAGTTCGTAAGTATCCCGGTCGTCCAGCCGGGTTTCCAGTCCCAGGGCACCCTGGGCAATGGCCGGCAGGCTCAGAGACACCGGCAAAACCTCGGTGACCCGGCCGTCGAGGCCCAGGCGCTTGACCCCGGCGTAAGCGAGAATAATGCCATCATATTCATGGTTGGCCAGTTTTTTCAAGCGGGTATCGACGTTGCCCCGCAGGTCTTTGAGAGCCAGGGCCGGGAAGCGATGCTTGAGCTGGGAACGCCGGCGGAGGCTGCTGGTGCCGATAATGCTGCCGGCCGGCAGCTGGGCCAGCGGCGTGCCGTCGTGGGAGAAGAAGGCGTCGCGGGGATCTTCCCGCTCGGGAATCACCGTGATTCCCAGGCCGGGCGGCAGTTCGGTGGGCACGTCCTTCATGCTGTGCACCGCCAGGTCGATGCGGCCGTCGAGGAGGGCGTCCTCGATCTCCTTGACGAAAAGTCCCTTGCCGCCGACCTTGGCCAGTGGTACGTCAAGGATCTTGTCTCCCTTGGTCTTGATTAGTTCAATGGTCACTTCGAGTTCGGGGTGCGCGGCGGTCAGGCGGCCTTTTACCCACTCGGCCTGCCAGCGGGCCAGGGCGCTGCCCCGGGAACCGATGATCAGTTTTTGCTTGGCGGTCATCTGTCTTCCTGTTCGTCGTCCGGATTGAGGTTGTACATCTGCTGAATGATCTCCACCGGCAGCTGTTCCCCCTGGCCGGCGTGTTCCTTGATGAAGCTGATGGGGTGGTGCAGCAGCTTGTTGACGATCGCCCGGGCCATGGCCTCCAGCTTCTTCTGCTGCTTGCTGCTGAGATCAGGAAAGCCGGCCAGGGTTTTCTGCAGCTCCTGCCGGCAGATCTCCTCGGCCATCCGGCGCAGGGCCTTGATGGTGGGGGTGATCTGCAGGGAGTCAAGCCAGGCGATGAACTTCTCCACTTCCAAAGCCACCAGCTCCTCGGCCCGTTCCGCCTCCTGCTGCCGCTGGCCGATGTTTTCGCTCACCACCTCCTGGAGGTCGTCGACGTCGTAGAGGAAAATGCCGTCCATCTGGTTGACCGCGGGATCAATGTCCCGGGGCACGGCGATGTCAATAAGGAAGATGGGGCGGTATTTCCTTTTTTTCAGCACCGGACCCAGGTTTTCCGGCCGGATGAGATAGGTGGGCGAGCCGGTGGAGCTGAGCAGGATGTCGACCCGGTCCAGCTGGTTGTGAAAGTCGCCGAACTCGACGGCGTGGCCCTGGAATTCCTCGGCCAGCTGCCGGGCCCGGGAGTAGGTACGGTTGGTGACCAGCACCTGGCTTACCCCCTGGTTGACGAAGTGGCGGGCCGCCAGCTCGCACATTTCGCCGGCGCCCACCAGCATCACCGTCTTGCCGCTCAGGTCGTCGAAGATTTTCTTGGCCAGTTCGACGGCGGCGAAACTGACGGAAACGGCGCTGTTGGCAATCCTGGTGTTGGTGCGCACCGCCTTGGCCACCGAAAAGGCCCGGTGCATGAACTTGTTGAGGATCAGGCCGGTGGCCTGGTTTTCCACCGCCAGGGCGAAGGCGTCTTTCAGCTGGCCGAGAATCTGGGGTTCGCCGACCACCATGGAGTCGAGGCTGGAGGCCACCCGGAAAACGTGGCGGACGGCTTCCTCTCCCTGGTAGAAATAGAGATGATCGGCAAAGCGGGCCGCCGGCAGGTTGTGGAAGCCGGTAAAGAAATCCACCAGTTTTTCCCGGGTTTCGGCGGCGTTTTCGCAGGTGCCGTAGATCTCCACCCGGTTGCAGGTGGAGAGGATCATCACCTCGCGCAGAATGCCGTTGCCCAGCTGCCGGAGGGCGGCGGGCACGTCGGGCTCGGCGAACGCCAGGCATTCGCGGACTTCCACCGGGGCGGATTTATGATTGACTCCCAGGGCGACAATCTGCACGGGCGACCTCTAGTGGGAACCGTAGGCGTGCAGCCCGGACAGCAGGAGGTTGACACCGAGGAAAGTAAACATGATGACCAGGAAGCCGACAATGGAAAAAATGGCCGCCTTTTTTCCCCGCCAGCCGGTGGAAATGCGGCCGTGGAGCAGGGCGGCGTAAAGGAACCAGGTGATCAGCGACCAGGTTTCCTTGGGGTCCCAGCTCCAGTAGGCGCCCCAGGCGTAGGAGGCCCAGATGGAGCCGCTGATGATGCCCAGGGTGAGCAGGGGAAAGCCGATGCTGAGGCAGGAATAGCTGAGCTGGTCGATTTTGTTCAGCGACGGCAGCTTCTGGAACAGGTTGCTCAGCCGCTTGGTCTTGATCAGCCGTTCCTGGATGAGATACATGATGCCAAGGGCGCAGGTCATGGCCAGCATGGCGTTGCCGGC
>JAFDMG010000095.1 GCA_019306045.1 Deltaproteobacteria bacterium
TTCAGCCGCGGCATGCTGCTCACCGCCCGCCGCTGCCAGCCGCCGGCCATTGCCGACCGTTTCGCCTGCTTTCAAACTGACGCCCAGGCCATCCCTTTGCCGGCCGCCAGCGTCGACTGCCTGTTCAGCATGCGCTTCCTTCACCACCTGGTCACTCCCGCCAACCGGCGGGCAATTCTCCACGAATTTCACCGCGTCTGCCGCCGCCACCTCTGTCTCTCCCTCTGGGTGACCGGCAACCTGCAGGCCTGGCGCCGAAAACGGCTGGAAAGCCGGCGGCCGCGGCGCCCTTACACCAACCGCATTGCCCTGCCGGCGGCCACTGCGGAAGCGGAATACCGCCAGGCGGGATTCAAGGTCAGCGCCAAACTGGACCTGCTGGCCGGCATTTCCATCTGGCGGCTTTACGTTCTGGAAAAATGCTGAACCACTCACTCGCTCACGACCACGGCCAATAATGGAATTCATCAATCCCGCCTACCAGGAGCTGCTGGCCAGGCACCGGCTCCTGGACTTTAACGCCTTCTGGTCCCTCCCCGAGGACTGGTACGAAGAACCCAATAACCGGCGCCGGGGCTGGAGCGGCGTCAGCATCCACCGGCTGCCTCTGGCAGAGGAAGCCTTGGCCCTGTTCGTCAAAAGGCAGGAAAATCACAATTTCCGTTCGCCGACCCATCCCGGCGGCCGGCCAACTTTTTACAAGGAATTTCGCCAGCTGCTGGCCCTGAAGCAGCGGCAGATCACCACGCCGCCCCTGGTCTATTACGGTGAACGGCGGCGGCACGGCCGCCGGCAGGCGGTGCTGGCCACCATTGCCCTGGCCGGCTATTGCAGCCTGGATGCTTGGCTGGCGGACAAGTCAATCCCCGCCGGGGAAAAAAGCGACCGGTTGGAGAAGATTGGCCGCCAAATCAGGAAACTGCACGATCATCGCTTCCAGCACCGGGCTCTGTACGGCAAACACCTGCTGGTCAACCGGGAGCTGCCGGCCGACGCCGGCGGGCTGGCGTTCATCGACCTGGAAAAAACCCGCCGCTGGCCCCTGATGACCGCCAGGCTGCGGGCCAGCGACCTGGCCCAGCTCCTGCGTCATTCACCCGCCCTGAGCGGCGGCTTCGACCGGGACCTGCTGCGCGGCTATTGCCACGACCGGCCGCCATGGGAGGAAAAACTGCTGGTGCGTATTGAAGAACGACTGGCAAGGAAAAACCGCCGGCGGCCACCCGGGGAGGGTTCAACCGCCGGCCAGGACGCTGCAACGCCGAAGGCCCCGGGTTAGCGGGGCCTTCGACGGGAGAAAGGAAGAGAGAGTCTTGCTAGGGAGATGTCTCTTGCTGATGTAATGAAGTTATTTGCAAGTCGCGTACCAGCCAGCCGAAACAAAACAACTCAATAAAAACAAATAGTTAGCCAACCATCCCTGATTTCCATTTCGACAAAACCTGCCAGGTTCGACAAAAAAGTCGAACTGTTTACTCAGCGGGCCCGGGAACGCTTGATGCCGTGGCCGTCCATCTTGTACCGCAACACCCGTTCACTGATGCCAAGTGCCGCCGCCGCCCGGGTCTGCACCCAGTCGGCCTTTTCCAGGGCGGTGAGAATCATCTCCCTCTCGGCGGCTTTCAGTTTCTCCTCCAGGGTGCCGACGGTAGTCACCTGGTAATGGCGAACCTCCGGCGGCAGGTCAGCCGGCTTGATCAGGCTGCCCCGAGCCAGAGTCACCAGGCGCTGGACAATGTGCTCCAGCTCCCGCACATTGCCGGGGTAGGGATACTTGATCATGATGTTGCGGGCTTCCGGGGACAGCTCCAGCCGCCGGCCGCCGGCATAGCGGGAGATGAACAGCTCCAGCAGGGTGGGAATATCTTCCCGACGTTCCCGCAAGGGGGGGATTTCCAGCTCGAAAACATTCAGCCGGTAGTAGAGATCCTCGCGGAATGTCCCTGCCTGCACCATCTCTTTCAGGTTCCGGTTGGTGGCCGCGATTACCCTGACATCCACCTCGATGTCCTTTTCCCCGCCGACGGGGGTGATCCGGTTTTCCTGCAGGGTGCGCAGCAGCTTCGGCTGCAACGCCAGGGGCAATTCGCCAATCTCGTCGAGAAACACCGTCCCCTGGTGCGCCAGCTCGAAACGTCCCCGGCGCCGGCCGGTGGCGCCGGTAAAGGCCCCCTTCTCGTGGCCGAAAAGCTCGCTTTCGAAGAGATTTTCCGGCACCGCGGCACAGTTGACCTCGATCAGGGGCGCTTCCCGGCGGGGACTGAGATGGTGGATCAGGCTGGCCAGCAGTTCCTTGCCGGTACCGGTTTCCCCCTTGATCAGCACCGACCAGGGGGTGGCGGCCACCCGCCTGACCAAGGAAATCACCTCTTTCATCGCCGCACTGTTGGCCACGATTTTCACCGGCAGCGGCTTGTCCGCCGCCGCGGCCTCCTCCACCTCCCTGACATCCTCGGCCACAAACAGTTCCTGCTCTATCCGCCGGATTTTCGCCAGCAGGGTTTCGAGATCGATGGGCTTGCTGAGGAAGTCATCCGCCCCCAGCTTCATGACCTTGACCGCGGTTTCCACATCACCGTAGGCGGTAATCATGATCGCCCGCAACTCGGGGTTCTCCGCCTTCAGCCGCGCCAGAACCTGGTCGCCGGTCATCCCCGGCATCTTATGGTCCAGCAGCACCAGGTCAACGTGGTTGCGGGCAAAAAACTGCAGCGCACTCTCGCCGTCGGGCAGCCAGGAAACCTCGTAATCCTGTTTTTGCAGGAAACCCTGCAGCAATTCCCCCTGGACCTTCTCGTCATCGACAATCAAGATTTTCATCGCCAATCCTTCCCGATCATCCACACACTAACGGCACCGCTCTCCCGGCCGCCGGCTCCATAAATTTCACTCTCGGCAGGCTCAGTGTTTGCCCCGCCACCGTCAATCACCAACCCACCAACGACAACCCGGACAGCGGCCGTCATCACTGGCTGCCGGCCGCCGGCAGCCTGATGATAAGCACGAAAGCGTCGTCCCGGATAGTCGCCGTCACCGTTCCCTCGTGTGCCAGGACAATTTTCCTGACGGTGGCCAGCCCCAGGCCGGTGCCCCGGGCCTTCAGGGTCACATAAGGGGAAAAGATTTTTTCCATCTCGTCCCGGCCGGGCAGCTTGCCCGGGTTGCTGACCTGCAATTCAATCTCCTCTCCCCGGACCCGGGCGCTGATCTCCACCCGCCCGCCCTCCGGCTGGGCTTCAATGGCGTTGCGGAAAACATTTTCCAGCACCTGGGCCAGCAGGTTGCGGTCGCCGGCCACGGACAAGGCGGCGGGCACCGCCACGGCGACCTCGATGCCGGCGGCGGCAAACTGGCCGGCATAAAGGTCGACCACCTCCCGCACCAGGCCGGCAAAATCCAGCAGCTCCCGGCTGACGCTCTGGGGCATGGCGGCATAGCGCAGCAGCCCCTCAACGATGGCATCGGTCCGCTTGACGGAATCCAGCAGCACCTTGACCAGCTGGCGATGTTCGGCGGACAGTTCGCGGGCCTCGTAGGAAAGGCGCTGCATGGCAATGGCCATGGCATTGAGGGGATTCCTGATCTCGTGGGCGATGGCCGCCGCCGAACGGCCGAGAGCGGCTTCCTCCCGCTGGCGGGCCAGGCGCCGGTCATACTCCTGCATTGTGGCCAAGTAGGCCATCTGCTGCCGGTAGAGAAGCAGGGAAAGCACGCCGCCCAACAGAGCGAGCGAAAGGCTGAAGACCAGGAAATCGAGCCACAGGCGGCGCCTTTTCTGCCGCAGGGGCTCGGCATCCACGCCGACCACCAGCCGGGCCCGTCCGAATTCCTGGCGCACCTCGGCCACCAGCCGGCCGGCGGCGTCGTTCTTGAACACCACCGCCGGCTGCCCCCCGGCCGCGCCCCGGCCGCCGGCCCTGTCTTTCCCGGCCGCATGCCCCGCAGTTTGGTTACCTGGGAAAGGATTTGCGGCAGGCCGACGTTCCGGTGAAACTCCTCCAGCTCGGCGGCATCAATGCCCAGCACCACTTCCTTGACCGGGCCGGAAGCCGGCACCCGGAAAACCACGAGGTGACGGCCGGCAAAATACTGCAACTTTTCGGCCGGCAGCCCGGCCGGGGAAAGTTTGGCCGGCAGCCAGCCAGCCGGACCGGCCACCCGGCTGCCGTCCCGGCGGACCAGGAGCACACCCCGCAAACCGCTTTCGGCGGCATAGGCTTCCAGCTCCGCCACGGTAAAAGGTTCCACCCCGTCAAGGTAGAGGATAAAATCGGCGCTGTTGCGCAGAAAGCGGGTGATGACTCCCTTGATAATCTCCCCGGAAATCATGGCCCCCTTGACATGCAGGCGCAGGACCCCGGTCACCAGGCGGGCGTGTTCCCGGGCGTCGGTCACGAAAATTTCCTGGGCCTGGCGCACTTGAAAAAGGAAGTAGGAAACCACGAGGATAAAGAGGGCCAGAAAAAAAAACAGGTTACCCTGCCAGAGCGGCAGCCGGGCAAACCAGCGGGAACGGGACGACCCGACCCTAACGGCCATGGCACCCTCCGGCAATCATCCGGCCGCGGCCGGGCGCGCCACCCAGGCAGAAAAAAACGGCATCCAACCGCCGGCCATGGCCAAAAAGATGAATCACGGCACCCTGCATGGGCTCACCTTTCCCCTCCCGGGCGGCGGCTGACGGGCAGCAGGGCAACTGGCCGGCAACTGCCGTCCAGCCTTCAGCAGCCGGGTTGAAAACCAGAATAAAGGGCTGTCCCGGGTGGCAGCCGCAAATGATTTACCCTAGCCATACCACAGGTCAGGCAAGCCCGCAAACGGTAATCATCTCCCGGTGCCGACGGCACCGGGAGAAAAAATTACTTTTAACGACGGCGTCCATGGCCGCCGCCATAACGATGCTGCTGACGCTGCCCCTGGCCCTGGCCGCCACCCTGGGAACCACGACGGCTTCCCTGCCAGCGGTGATCCTGGCTGCCAGCAGTGCCATTGGCGGCCGGACGGCCGGAAAAGCGCTGCCGCTCTTCCGGGCTCATGGTTGCCAGCCGCTGCCGCCATTCACTCTGGAAAGCCGCTCGTTCCTCGGCCGTGGCCGAATTCATCGACCCCCGCATGGCCGCCAGATCTTCAGTGGCATAATCGCGGTAGTCAGCCGCCGGCGCCGGCGCGGGAACCAGGGCCAGCAACATCAGGACGACAATGGGCAGCATGATTTTTTTCAGTAAAAACATCGTGTTACCTCCTCTGCAAGCAATAAAAGGTTTGACTTTCCCGGCCGCCGGCGCCGAGGCCCCGCTGGCCGCCTGCGGACCAGGACCTCCACCTCTGGCGACATTGCCGGTTGCCGGCAACTTGCCAACCGTCACGGTCGGCTCCAAAAGGTTGCAACGACCATGCCACCAATTAATCACAGTAATTTCAAGAGGATATCGAAACAACGCCAGCCCCCAAGTCGACACCAACAACTTTTTTCGACAATCTTGTCGATCCGGCCGGCGGCGGGCTCAAGCCGCGCCAACCATTCCCCCCGGCAAAAGCACCGCCGCCGGCAACACGAAACCGCTTGCCGCCCGGGGAAAATCCCACTATAAAGCGGGACATGACGAATTCCCTCCATGAACGGGTGGCCGAATTCCGGCGCCGGCCCCGGCGGGCGCTGTTCCGGCTGGCGTTGCCGACGGTTACCGCCATGGCGGTGCAGACCACTTACAACATGGTCGACACCGCTTTTGTCGGCCGGCTGGGCGCCACCTCCCTGGCCGCCCTGACCTTTTCCTTTCCCCTCTACTTCATTCTGGTTTCCGCCAACGCCGGCATGGGGGTCGGCCTGAACTCCCTCATCTCCCGCTGCCTGGGAGCCGGGGACCAGCCGGCGGCCGAAAACAGCGCCGCCCACGGCCTGCTGGTCGCCCTGGTGACGGCGACAGTTCTTTTCCTGGCCGGGCTTTGGGGCTCAGAACCCCTGTTCCGGCTGCTGGGCGCCCGGGGAGAAGCCCTGCGGCTGGCGGTTCATTACCTGTGGATCATTGTCGGCGGCAATTTTTTCGTTTTCCCCGCCTATGCCATCCACAGCATCTTCACCGCCCAGGGCGACACCCTGACGCCGATGAAAGTCCAGATCACGGCCCTGGTGGCCAACATGGTTCTCGACCCCCTGTTCATCTTCTATTTTCATCTCGGCGTTCCGGGAGCCGCGGCCGCCACCGTCATCGCCCAGGCAACCGGCCTGTCGCTGTTCGTCTATTTCCTCCGCCAGCGTTCCCAGCTGCGGCCCTCCTGGCGGCGCTTCACCTGGAAGCCGGGGATCATCGGGGAAATTTTCCGGGTCGGCGTCCCCGCCAGCCTGACCATGCTGCTGATGTCCTTCTACATCATGGTCATCAACCGCCTGATGGCCCATTTCGGCATCAATTACGTCGCCGCTTTCGGCATGGTCTACCGTTTGGAAAGCGTGGTCATCATGCCCCTGGTGGCCAGCGCCATCTCGCTGCTGACCATCACCGGCATGTTCTACGGCGCCGGCGACTACCCCCTCGTTCGCCGGATCATCCGCTTCGGCATGGCGGTCAACATCTCTTACGCCCTCGGCATCAGTCTGCTGTTTTTCTGCCTGCCGACTTTCTTCCTCCGGGTCTTCACCCCCGATGCCCGGCTGCTGGAACTCGGCGGCGCCTACCTGCGCATCGAGGTTTTCACCTTTCCCCTGGCGGCGGTCAACATCACCACCAACCGGGCCCTCCAGGGCCTGGGGCGGGGCGTGCCGGGCATCACCATCAATTTCGTCCGCATTTTCGTGGTCGCCATTCCCCTGGCCTACGTTTTCGTCTTCCTCTGCCGGTTCAGCTACCTGTCGATCGCCGCCGCCATGGTGGCCGGCGGCCTGGCCGCCAACCTGACGGCCCTGACCTGGCTGAAAATCGTCTTCACCGGCCTCCGGCGGGCAAAAGAAAACAAATAAATGCTCAAAAAATTGCACCCAGCCGCGAAAAAGGAAAAAGGCACGCCTGCCGTTCGGCCGGCAGGCGCAGAAAAGGTCCCGCCAAAAGCGGAAACGGAAGGGATAGAGCTTGCTGAAGATCGTCTGTCAACACTGCGGGGCCCGCTGCCGGGCAGCAGCGGCCAAAGTACCGTCCCGCGGGGCCCGCGTCTGCTGTCCCGCCTGCCGGCGGATTTTCTTTTTCCGTCCCCCGCGGCCGGCAGCGGTCAAGCTGGCGGCCTGGAGAAAAAAAACCGGGGCGGCCGCGGCCCGCTTCAGGTCGGCAATCTGGAACCGGGGGCGCCTTGCCGGCCGCCGGCTGCTTGTTTTCGCCGCCGGCAACCGCCTGGCGATCACCGTGTCCCTGGCACTGTTGTTCCAGCTGTTCCTGGCCGGCTTCTGGTGCAGCCACCGCCCGGCGCCGGCGCCGATAATCTCGGCCCGCATCACTCTCAAGCCGGCCGTCGTCAGCAAGGAACTGCTCCACCGGGTGGTGGCCGAGATCAAAAACCACCAGCTGGTGGGCGACGCCGCCGTCAGCCAGGAAAAAGAACAGTTCTTTCTCACCCTGCTGGTCAACCGGGCCGCGCCCCCGGCCTGGGCCTCCCGCCTCGGCCGGCAGTTTCTCCAGGCGCTAAACCGGGTTGCTATTCAGCGGCCAACCGGTTATCATTTCCACCTGCACGTCTACTACCCCGACGGGCGGGAAATCAGCCAGGCAACCGTTTTCTGAACACCCAACGCCACCACACTCCTGACGGCCGGGAAGCAACCGCATGTACCAGTCCCTGATTATCTACATCGTTGTCATCCTGGTGTACGCCACCCACATCCCGGCCGCCACCGCCACCTTCAGCCCCGGAAAAACCATTTTCCTGCAGCTGTTGCTCTATTTCCTTTTCTTCTGCCTGACCCGGCTGCGCTTTGACCGGGTCGTCAGGAGATACCAGCAACAGCGGCTGGACAGCGAGCAGCTGGCGGCCGCCTACGAACGCAGCCTGACCCTGCTGACCATGCTGGCGGTGGCGGCCTACATCATGACCGTCTACCTGGTCAACATCAAACCGCTGATTGCCGCCCTGCCGCTGGTCCGGCACAGCGAAATGCTCAACAACATTATCGCCTTCGGCCTTTTCCTTGCCTACCAGCTGATCATCTGGCGGGAAGCACACCGCCGGTTCAGCCCTTTTTTCTCCTTTACTCCCGATCGCCGGCAATACTGCCGGCAGAAGCTGCTTTTCGCCCTCGGGATCATTGCCCCCTGGCTGCTGATCACCGGCCTCGGCGACCTGGGCCGCTGGCTGGCCCCGGCCAGTTTCAGTCACCTGCAGCAGCAGCCGGTGGTTTATATCCTCCTGTTTGCCGTTTTCCTGCTCATCCTCGCCCTGACCGCCCCGGTGCTGATGGTCAAGTTCTGGGGCTGCCGGCCCCTGCCGCCCTCGCCCCTGCGCGACCTGCTGGCCGACCTCTGCCGCCGGGAGGGGGTCAACTACCGCCAGATCATGCTCTGGCCGTCCTTTGAAGGCCGCATGGCCACGGCGGCGGTTATCGGCCCCTTTGCCGTCACCCGCTACCTGCTGATCACCCCGGCCCTGATCGAGCTGCTGTCGCCGGCGGAGATCGAGGCGGTCATGGCCCATGAAATCGGTCATGTCAAGCACCATCACCTGCAGGTCTATTTCATTTTTTTCCTCAGTCTTTTCCTGCTCAACTATGCCTTTTTCGAACTGATCGTCAGCTGGCTGCTGACCACCGATCTGCTCCACTACCTGCTGCTGCGAGCCCCCCACCATCAAGCGACCATTGTCTCCCTGGCGTCCACCATTCCCCTGCTGCTGATCTACATTCTCTACTTCCGCTTCCTTTTCGGCTACTTCCTGCGCAATTTCGAACGCCAGGCGGATCTCTACGTTTTCCGGGCCCTGGGCACCGCCGAGCCCCTGATCAGCGCGTTCCGGAAACTGGCCTGGCTGACCGGCGACCATGGCCAGCGCGCCAACTGGCACCACTACAATATTCCCCAACGGATCGCCTTCCTGGAAAAATGCCAGCGCCAGCCGGAGATGATCGCGGCCCACCACCGGCGCCTCCGGCGCGGCCTGGGGCTTTTCCTGATCGCCGTCGCCCTGCTGGGCGCCGCCGGCCACCGGCTCAATGCCAGCGGCCTGCAACGGACCCTGGACAACCGGTTCCTGATCAAGGTGCTGGAGAATTACCGCCGCCGCCACCAGGAAGACGCGCGCGTTTACCTGACCCTCGGCTCGCTCTATTACGAAGTCGGGGACTACCGCCGGGCTATTTCCCTCTACGAAGCGGCCCTGCAGGCCGGCGGCCCGCCCCAGCCGGAGCTGCTGAACAACTACGCCTGGCTGCTGCTGACCGCCGACGACCCCCAATACCGGGATATTGAAAAAGGCTTTCTCCTGGCCCGCCAGGCCGCCAAGCTGAAACCGGTGCCCCACATCCTGGACACCCTGGCGGAGGCCTACTGGCGGCGGGGCATGCCCTGCATGGCCCTGGACATCGAAAAAAGGATCCTGGCCGGCAAGCCGAAAAACCGGCAGATTTATGCCCGGCAGGCGGCCAAGTTCGCCCGGGACTGCCGCCAATAAAAACGGCCGCGGTTGTCCCGCGGCCGTCAGCCGTTCCCCAGCGATCCCGGCGGAAGATTCAGCTGCTGGCATCTCCCGGTTTCACAGTGGCATTCTCAATGATCAGGCCGTAGCGGTAACCGGCGCCAAAATCCCGGTCCACGTGCAGCTCGCCCTCGATGACCACCACCTCGCCGACTTTCGGCAGCTCCTGGCTGGTTACCGTCAGGTCAAAAGTACCCTTGGCCGGATCGCCAGTGCCGTCCTGAAGGTGGATCCAGTTGCGTTTCATGATGTTCGGCGTTGCTTTGACCACCTGGGCCCGCACCACGACTTTCTGGTTGGCCAGCTTGTCTTTCTGGGCGTAAAGCTCGGCAATGGAATAGGCATGCGGCCCCGAGGCCTTGGCCACCTTGATGCTGCCCGCCGGCGCCGGA
>JAFDMG010000096.1 GCA_019306045.1 Deltaproteobacteria bacterium
TGTTGACCGCCGGCTCAGTCCAGCTGACGGTACTGGATGTCGATCGTGTGCCGGCAGTGTCCCTGCCAGTTGTCGCTCACATGCCGGGTGATCATGAAAACGGTGTGCGAGCCGTCCCGGTTCTGGCTGACGAAAACGTGGGTGGGGTCTACATAGTCGCAATTGTCGTTGTAGCCTCCGGCCGGGGCGGTGGTTACTTTGCTGAAGTCCACCGGGCCGAGGTCGGCGAAGTTGCCGCACAGGGCCGGCCGGTCGTCGCACCACGATTCCACCAGGATGTCGTACTGCTCCCGGTTGGGGTCGCTTTCCCGGGCGTCCCGGGCAAATGAGTAGGCGCACTGGTCGATGGTGTCGGTAGGGGAAACCAGGGTGACGGTTTTCCCCGTTTCAGGTTTGGGAGCCGGGGGCTGCGGGTTTTCCTGGTTGACCCAGATGCCGCCAAGGCCGCTGGGCAGGTCGAGGGTGAAAGTGTAGCGGTGGTCGAGCACCGTGGTCAATGCGAGGTCAAGCCGGTAGGTTTCGTCGGTTCCCAGGTCCAGGATGGGAATGTGCAGGATGCCGGTATCCAGGTCGAGGGTGGCCGCTGCCGGGCTGCCGTTGGGGCCGTCCTGGCGCTGCCCGAGGCCGCCAAGGCCGGCGTCCAGGTCGAGGACGAAATTGAGCGGGAAGTCGGTGGTGGTCAGCTGTAAATCGAGCCACCAGCAGCCGGCCCCGTAGTTGCTGAGGTCCAGGCGGGGTACGTGGAGCACCAGGGTCTGGAGATCGAAAGTGGCGTTGTCGGCTTCCTGGACGGCGGCTTTTTCGCTTACTTGCAGGGAAAAGTGGTCCAGGTCAAGCTCGTGGCCGGTGTGCCAGCCGTAAGGGCTGAACCAGAGGCGCAGGTAGGGCAGCTGCCGGAAGTCAACGTCTGGTTCCAGGGGCAGCTCGGTCATCAGGGTGCCGCCCTGCCAGTATTTCAGCTTGCCGGCGGCCAGGTCGAGTTCCGCCTTGATTTCCACCCAGGTGTTCCAGGCGGCCGGGGTGGCCAGGCAGCGTTCACTGGCCGGAGCGCTGCCGGCGGCGCAGACGCCGAAACTTTCGCCGCCCGCGGGCGGGGGATAATTGCCGTAGTCATAATTGCGGTAATAAACGGCTGCCAGCTGTTGGAGCTTGACCTGGCCGGCGTCGTCATCGTAATAGCGGCTTGGCGGTACGGACTGTCCCCGCGGGTCGTAATCGGTGTCATAGTCGACCAGAACGAAGCCGGTCTGGCCGGCAAAGTACTGGTTGGCATACGAGGCGCGAATCCGCCAGCTGGCGGTAATTATCGACTGACTGGTGATCGGGATCGGCCGGCTGATCAGCTCGGGTCCGTGGTCGGTGACGGTTACGGGCAGGCGGAGAATGCCGCCGCTGACCGGGGCCAGGTCGTAGGCCGGCGAGTAGGGGCCCTGGCTGCCGCCGTGGTTGTAGACCAGCCAGAAGCTGCGGTCCAGGGTGTTGAAGTCATCGGTAAAAGTGAAGTTGGCCGCCCGGGCGGCGCCCGCCCCGACGCCGGCGACCGCCAGCAGGAGGCAGAGAATCAGCGGAGTGACAAGGCGTGGTTTGAACATCAGCTTTTCCTCCCGTTAATGTTGATTACAGGTTAATGACCGTGCAAGGTTATATTAATTTTTTTCTTTTTTGGCGCTGTCGGCAATTTTTTTCAAGTTTTTTTCGCTGTTTTTCAGGGTGAAAAAACCGTTTTTTTCAAGGTGAATAAACCACCAGGGCCGGCCGCAGGTCGGCGTCGGCCGCTTCCGAGGACAAAAGATAGAACTTGTAGCTGTCCGTTTCCCGGCCCCGGAGCACCAGGCCGTAGTTGGGGTAGGTGCCCGCCAGCCAGGCCCGCACCAGCTCGGTGATGTCCAGGGTGAAAGAAAACGGTCCGTCGCCGGCAGCCAGGTCAACCGCGCCCCACGGATGCTGCCAGTCAACGGCCGGCTGCCGGTTCCAGGAGATGGTGCCGGGGGCGGCCGTGGGCTCCGCCTGGCCGGCGTGGTAAACGCCGTCACCCGCTTCCCAGGGGGCGGTTGCCCGGAAAACCTCCAGTCTGGTGGCGCCCTGCTGGCCGGTGTAGACGCTGAGCTGCAGTTCGACCCGGTCGATGGCGCCGGCGGCCGGCAAAGCGGCCAGGTCGAATTTAATATAGGTGCGGGCCCGGGTGTTGTCCAGGCCGTCGATGTTGGCCGCCAGCTGCAGTTGGGTGGAGCCGCCCCAGTTGGCGTTGTTCCAGTTGCGATAGGGATATTCATAGACGTAGGCGTCGGCGAGTGCCAGGTCGGCGGCAGGGTATTTTTTCGCCGTCGGTTTGCTGCCGCTGCTGCCGGTGCCTGAGAACAGGGAGATGTCCTGTCCCGGCTGCCAGAAAAGACCGGGATTGACGCTGACGGGCACCCGGGGCTGGGGCAAAGTCAAGGTGGCGGCCCAGCCGGTGAGCCGGCTGAAATCGGTGGCGCCGGCCGGCACCGCCACCAGGTAGGCCCGGTAGTTGCCCGGTTTGAGGACCGCGGTCGGCAGGGCCGGCAGCAGGATTTCATAGGGCACCACTTTCACCGCCGACCGCCAGGGCTCCAGTTTGCCGGTGGTCCAGTTGCCGAAGCGGTCGAGGAGCAGGAAGACGCCGTAGGGGGCGGCGTCGATGCCGACGTAGATGTCAACCGGCTCGGTGAAATTGGGGGTTGCCGCTTCCAGTTGAAGGCGGTCGTCGCAGGTGAACGAGATCGGCGTCATTTGCGCCGGGGTGCCGGCCAGGGAGGGGCCGCCGGGATCCTGGTAGGTGAAGAAACCCTCGTTGCTGCCGATTGTCTGCCGGAAATCGCTGAACAGCCGCTCGGCGTCGGCAAGGCCGTTGAGCCGCTCGCTGCCGTTCTCGGTGAGCACGTTCAGGGGGCGGTCGAAGTCGGGCAGGGGCGAGAGGCCGAAATTGACCGTCACCAGGTCGCCGGCCGCCGAAACCAGCCCGCAGCTGCCGGCCCCCAGGGCGGGCGTGAAGGGTTTGCCGGCGGCGTTGTAGACGACGGCGAAGCCCGAGAGGACGTTGATGTAGTAGGAGCCGTCGTCGTTGCTGACCAGGATGGCGCTGCTGTGGATGTCCACCTGGCTGGCCGTCAGCCCGATCCTGATCATGTCCTGCTGGGTGACGACCACCAGATCGTCGCCTCCGGCCAGGACGGTGAGAAATTTCTGTTCCGGCGGTGCCTGCGGGTCCACTTTGGCTTTCGGGCCGGCGGCGGCCTGGCGGTGGGCAAGGTTGAGGGCGCCCATGATCTGCTCGGCCTGGCCGAGATGTTTTTCCTGGTCGTTTTGCCAGTCGGCCGCAGTGCCGCATTTTGGTTTTTTCAGCAGCAGCTTCCTTTTCAGCTGGGCGTCCTGCTGGTAGTCAAGGGAAAATTTACTGTCGGTGGCAAAAATCTGCTCATTGGATCGCAGTTCAAGATTTGCGGCCACTGTGCTCGTTTTATAATAATCTTTCATGCCGATGATGCCCACCGCCCCGGTGGCGCTTCTGAATTTGCTGTAAGAAAATTTTCGCAAGCCTTTGATGTTCTCGGCGTCGTTGGGCAGCAGGAAATTGAGTTCGCTGCTTTCCGTGGTGATTTCATAGGTGTATTCCTTGACCACGCGCCGGTCGCAGAGGGTCAGCCGGCAGCCGCAGGCCCCAACCTCCAGATTGAGGATGCCGCTGCCGTCGGTCTGCCGGTACTCGGTGCCGGCGCCGCAGTCAACTTTGAACCGCAGGCCAGTGAACGGCTGCCGGCTGGCGGTGAGGCCGCCGTCAGGGCTGAGGATTTGTTCGAAAAACAGCTTTTTGGCTACGGTGGCGTTGTTCAGCTTGCAGTCCAGCCGGCCGTCGAAGAAGTTGTCGAACTGGTAGACGGCGGCCGACCAGTAGGCGCCGGGGCCGCCCCACTGGTGATAGAGCTGGGCGGTAATGATTACCCGGTCGCCGGTGAACAGCGCCGGGGGCAGTTTGAATTCGGCTTCGTAGTGGAAAGGCGCCGTTTCCAGGCATAGATAGTCGCTGCAGGCCGGGTCCATCCACGGCCGGTTGTCGCGGTGGGTGACATGCCAGAGAACGTGCCGGTCGCAGAGGTAGCCGTCCCGCTGTTCCTGGCTCAGGCAGTTGCCGTGGCCGGCCGACAGGGCGCTGGGGCAGTAATAGGAGAGATAGTAGGTCTGCAGGTACGGCGGGGCGCCGCCGGGCCTGACCCGGAAGGCAACCACGTCTACCTGGTCGTTTTCCGGAATGCCTCCCAGGCAGTCGCCGCTTACGCTCACTCGGCCGTAGGTTTCGCCGTCCCGCTGGAAAACCTGGAAGCCGCCGGCCTTGATTTTCGCCGCCCGGACGGGGCCGGGGAATATAAGGGATACGAAGAAAAAAAGATATAATAACAGTAGCAAGGGCCGCGGCCAGTTGTTAGTGAGGATCATGAGTTTGTTCCTTAGGTAAAAAGGTGAAAATCTGGGAAGTTTTTTTTGCGTGAATGTCAGGATCATATAACACAGTTTTAACCTGTTCGTCAAAAATTTTTCCTTTTTTGACTGCAAGTTTTGCCGTCTTGGCAATTGGTGGCGGGCAACAATAAAACCCGGGGTTGAAGCCCCGGGTTTTATTGTCGGCTGACAAGTTGTTGCCGTGGTGGTTGCGCTCTTTTTACCGGCGGCGGATGGCGACCAGGCCGAGCAGGCCGGAACCGAGCAGCCAGAGAGCGCCGGGCACCGGCACGGGGGCGATGTCCACACTCTCGACGGTACGAATGGGGAGGACAAAACCTCCCCACATTCCTGGAACTGTTTCATGTTTACCGGTATTGTTATTAAATCCCCAAGAATCCCACGTATAAGTGGGTTTGCCATTATCTGTCCAATAAAAACCGTGTGCCAGATGATCGAAGTTAGTAGCGTTCAAGTCACCACGTTGCGTATTATTGTTGCATATTAAATGATTTCCTTCCGCGTCCAACAGTTCCAGGTAATACAAATGTCCCAATTCGGAGCCTGTTTGGTTGCATCCGGTACTGGTCACGGTGCCAATGCTGGGCAGGCGCCAGTCGTTCGTGCCCCAGTCAACGACGACTCCGGGGTTCCAGTTATAAGTCAGGTGCTGGCCGATGCTCTCGGCCCAGGCTTTTTGCGATGCCCAATCTTTCGCCTCCGTTGGATAGTGGTAAATATCCAGCCAGACTACCGAGTTACCGTTGTTGTCGCTGTCCCAGATCAGGTTGTAGTCGTGGTTGTCACCATCATAAGTGGCAGTGCCGATGGTGACCAGGGCGGCGCCGGCGGTGGCGGCGGCGGCCAGCAGGACGAGTCCGCAGATGAGTCCGGTGATTTTCTTTCCCATGTCGACCTCCCTTTTTCGTTTCTGTGCCTGCAATGGGGGTTCTGGTGACCGGATCATCAGGGCTTGGGTGCGGCGTCAGGCGCCCGGCTCACCGAATCCTGGTGGCGCGTCCCGTGAGGCAGGTTTGTTTATTTGCTCGAATCTGGCGGTTGCCCGGTTTTCCCGGCAGTTGGGCCGGGTAATTTTTTCCTTCCCGTTTTACTCTCTACCGAAAGGAGCAAAATCCGTGCCATAACTATTCATATTTTATGAAATTCTGTTAACAGATTAATATAACTGGTTTATTTTTTTTTGCTGGCTGGTGAAAAACTGATGTGCTGGTTGTCGGCGGTAAAAAGTGGAAAAAAACTACCCAATTTATGGCCTAAATTACCCTTTTTCACAGGACAAAGGGTCTTGGTTTTATGGAAAACAAATAGGTCACCCGCCGGCCGGTTGGCCGGCATGATGAGGTTGGCAGGGCTTTATCCTCACCGGGCCAGGTTTTTTGTTTCAAGATTTTTCCTTATTTTCCGAGCAGAATAAGTGAAACCGAACCTGAAATAGCACTGAATGAATGACAAAACAGATCAACCTTTGATCCTCGTGGCCGATGACGAGCCGATCCAGCTCCTTTTGGCCCGGCAGGCCCTCGAGAGTGAAGGCTACCTGGTCGAAACGGCTGACAACGGCCGCGAGGCGCTGGAGCTTTTTGCCGCCCGCCGGGCCGACATGGTGCTGCTCGACGTGATGATGCCCGTGATGGACGGCTTGACCGGTCTGGAGGATCTTGACTCGATCGAAGAAGCCTACACCTCCGGGGCCACGGACTTCATCACCAAGCCGCTGAACTGGGTCATCCTGGTCCAGCGGGTGCGCTACATGCTGCGGGCCAGCCGGGCCATGAGCCGGGTGCAGAAAAGCGAGGAACTGCTGGTCCAGGCCCAGGCGATCGCCCGGTTGGGGAACTGGGAATGGGACCCGCGGGGCGATGAAATGCAGTGGTCGGCGGAAATCTTCCGCTTGCTGGGAGCGGGGCCGGATCTCAGCCCGCCGACCATGGCAACCCTGCTGGGGCTGCTGCACCCGGAAGACCGCCCGGTTTTCCGGCAGGCGCTCGCGGACGTTCAACACGACCGGCAAGGCCGCCAACTGGAGCTGCGAACCGCCGGGGAAGGGGACAAGGCTCGCTGCCTCGAGGCCCGCATCGACGTAGTTGCCGAGGCCGGGGCTGACGGCTCGCTGTTGCTGGTCGGCACCTTCCAGGACATCACCGAGCGCCGCCGGGCGCTGGAAAAGATCCGTTTTCTCTCCAGCTACGACTCCCTTACCGGCTTGCCGAACCGCCACTATTTCAGTGACTGTCTCGCCAAGGCCATCAGCCGGGCCGGCCGCGGCCGGAAAATGGTCGGCGTTCTGGTGCTCAATGTCGATCGCTTCAAGCGGATCAACGACTCGCTGGGCAGCAAGGTCGGCGACCGGCTGCTCTGGGAAATCGGCAAGCGGCTGCAAAAGGCGGTGCGGCCGGAAGACAGCCTCAGCAGGCTGCTGCTGGACAAAGAGATCCGCATTTCCCGCCAGGGAGGCGACGAGTTCGCCCTGCTGGTGGTGGAACCCAACCAGGTCAACGATCTTTCCCGCATCGCCAGGCGCCTGCAGGAGATTTTGCGGTCGCCTTTTATCATTGACAGCCAGGAGATTTTCCTCACCGCCTCGGTCGGCATCGCCGTTTTCCCGGCGGACGGCGCCGACAGCGCCACCATGCTGAAAAACTGCGAAATGGCGCTTCACCATGCCAAGGAAAGCGGTCCCGGCAGCTGCCGCTTCTATTCCGCCTCGATGAACGACCTGGCCATGGAGCAGCTCAAGCTGGAAGCCCAGTTGCGCACCGCCCTGGAAAAAGGCCAGTTCCAGCTTTGTTACCAGCCGCAGGTAAACATCCGGCAGCAGCGGGTCACCGGCGCCGAGGCCCTGCTCCGCTGGCAGCATCCTGAACTGGGCCTGGTGCCGCCGATGAAATTCATTCCCCTGGCGGAAGCAACCGGTTTGATAAACGAGATTGGCGGCTGGGTAATCAGAACCGCCTGCGTCCAGCAGGTGGCCTGGGTTCGGGCCGGCCGGCCGGCGGTGCGGATGGCCGTCAATGTGTCGGCGGTGCAGTTTCAGCAGGGAGACCTGGTTGACACGGTCCGGGACGCCATCAGTGAGAGCGGCATCGACCCGGCAATGCTTGAACTGGAACTGACCGAAAGCATCATTATCAATGAATCGGCGGCGCTGCTGGAGACCATGCGCCAATTGAAAAGTCTCGGGATCAGGATGGTGGTCGATGATTTCGGCACCGGTTATTCTTCCCTGCGCTACCTGAAGCATTTTCCGGTTGACGCCCTGAAAATTGATCGTTGCTTCATCCGGGAAGTGCCCGCTAATGCCGACGACTGCGCCCTGACCGAAGCCATGATGATGATTGCCGACAGCCTGGCCATGGGCGTGGTGGTCGAGGGGGTGGAGACGAAAGC
>JAFDMG010000097.1 GCA_019306045.1 Deltaproteobacteria bacterium
ACGGTGCGGGACTGGTTCCTGGTCCCGACGGCAGAAGCGCCGGGGGCGCCGGCCGCCGGCAAAAAGGAAGAGCCGGCCGGGGAAAAGACCGGGGCGGCGCACTCCTCGGGGACGGGGCCCGCGGTGCAGCCGTCTCCTTCCTCGGCTATCGGCGTCGAACAGGTTCCGGCCGCCGGGAACCGGGCAGCGTTGGGACAAAGTGAAAACCAGCCGGCTGCCGGGGAAAAGAGGGAAATGTCTGCCAGCAGCGCCTCGGCGCTGCAGGAGTCCGGCCCGGTTGGCCAGCGGCTTGAGCGGGAGGCCGGGATCCCAACGCCACCGGTTCCCGTGGCCGCCAACCCGGCTCCCGCCGCCTTGCCGGCGACCGGCGAACCAGAACCGGTCCCTAGGACGGCCGCGCTTGCCGCCGCTGCCCGGGCCAATGCCGAGACCGGCGCCGCTAACGGGCCGGAGACTGCCGGCGGCTTGCCGCCGTCCGGGTCGCCGGCGGCCGGCGAAAAGACACTGGCTGCCGCGGCTGACAATTTGCCGACCGGGGCAGCGGCGGGGTTGTCAACGCTGCCGGCTGCCGGCGAAAAATCTGCTGCCGTCACCGGCGTCCGGGAAAAGCGGCCGCCGGCCGCCAAATTGTTGGAACCCGCCTGGCCTGCCGGCCTGCAGGAACAGGTGGCGGCGGTGGTTCCCTGCTTCCCCCGCCTGGACCCGGTGCGCCGGCGGGTGCTGCTGGAGATGGCCGACCTTCAAACGGATGCTGGCCGCCCTCGAGGCCGGCGACTACAACGAGGCTTCCCGCCAGCTGCTCTACTCCGAGTGGGCCCGCCGGCGGCAGTTCCAGGTTTTTCGCCTGGCGATCATGATGCGGGAGGGGGAATAGCGGTCGTTGTTCTGGGGATGTTGCCGCTGCCGGCGGTTCAGAAGCCGTATTTTTCCAGCCGGTAGCGGAAGGAGCGGAAGCTGAGGCCGAGGAGGGCCGCCGCTTTCGTCTTGTGGTGGCCGCAGCGTTCCAGGGCCTGGCGGATGAGTTCCTTTTCCAGTTCGGCCACCGTTGCTTCCAGGTCGAGGCCCGCGTCCGGCAGCCGGTAAAGGGACGTTTCCGGGCTGTCAGAGCGGCCGCCGAGGGCCGCCGGCAGGCTGGCCGGGGTCAGCAGCTCGCCGGTTTCGAGGACCACGGCCCGCTCGACGATGTTCTCCAGCTCCCGGACGTTGCCGGGATAGTGGTAGGCCGCCAGGCACTGGAGGGCCTCGGGGGTAAAGCCGGTCAGCGGCCGCTGGTACTCGCGGGCGTAGCGGTCGAGGAAGTGGCGGGCCAGCAGGGGAATGTCGAGGCTGCGCTCCCGCAAAGGCGGCAGGTCGATGCGGATGACGTTCAGGCGGTAGAAAAGATCCTCGCGGAAGTTGCCGGCCGCCACCTCGGCCTCCAGGTCGCGGTTGGTGGCCGAAATCAATTGAATGTCCACCGCCAGCTCCCGGGTGCTGCCCACCGGGGTGAAGCGCTTTTCCTGGATGACCCGCAGCAGCTTCACCTGCAGGGCGGGCGGCAGCTCGCCGATCTCGTCCAGAAAGACGGTGCCGCCGTCGGCGGCGGCCAGGTAGCCCTGCCGGGCCCGGTCGGCGCCGGTGAAAGCCCCCTTCTCGTGGCCGAAAAACTCGCTTTCCAGCAGCTGCTCGGGAATGGCGCCGCAGTTGACGGTGATCAGCGGCCGGTCCTTGCGGGGGCCGGCGTAGTGGATTGCCCGGGCCACCAGCTCCTTGCCGGTGCCCGACTCGCCGGTGAGCAGGACGTTGGCCTTTACCGGCGCCACCCGCTTGATCAGCTCGTAGACCCGCAGCATGGCCGGGCTCTTGCCGATCAGGTTGCCGAAGCCGTACTTCTTTTCCAGCTCCGCCTGCAGGCGGCGGTTCTCCCGCTGCAGGCGGGAATTTTCCAGCGCCTTGCGGATGGTCAGCAGGATCTCGTCGTTGTTGAAGGGCTTGGTGATGTAGTCGTAGGCGCCGCATTTCATCGCCTCGATGGCCGTCTCGCTCGAGGCGTAGGCGGTGATCATCACCATCTCGGTGGCCGGCGACTTCTCCTTCACCAGCCGCAGCAGCTCGAGGCCGGACATCTCCGGCATGCTGATGTCGGAGATCACCAGGTCGAAGGTCTGCTCCCCGATGAGTGCCGCCGCCCGGCGGGCCGAGGTGGTCACCGTCACCCGGTAGTGCTGGCGGCTGAGCATGATTTCGAGGAACTCGGCCATGCCGGCCTCGTCGTCCACCACCAGCAGGCTGATCTCCCGGTTCTGGTCCGGCGCGGCGGCGCCGCTGCCGGCGGCCGGGGCGTCGTTGTCGGCGGCGTTTACCGCCGGGATGCTGTTCGTTGCGCTCATGGCTGCCTGTCGTTCTCTCCTGCCTGGTTGCCGGGGCCAAGGGGGCGGTGATCGCTTGCTGGCCCCTCTTCCTGCTTTTCGAACCAATCAGCGATTTTCTTTACCCTCTTCCGGTTCCCGGAGGTTTGCCGCCCCGTCGTCCAGGGGGAAGCTGACCGCGACCCGGGTGCCGGGCGGCGGCAGGCGCCGGGTGAGCCGCAGGCGGCCGCCGTTCAGCTTCAGCAGCTGGAAGACGATGAACAGCCCCAGGCCGGTGCCCTCGGCCTTGGTGGTGAAAAAGGGCTCGAAAATCTTGCCCATGGTTTCCTCGTCAATTCCCGGGCCGTCGTCCTCGATCAGCACCTGCAGGAAGCGGTCGCCGCTGGCGGGCACCCCTTCCCGCTGGCGGACCTCGGTGCTCACCTTGATGATTCCCTGCTCCCCCACTGCCTCGACAGCGTTCTTCACCAGGTTCCAGAAAACCTGGCGCAGCTGGTCCTGGTTGGCGTGGACCACCTGCCGCCGGCTGCTGTAGGCCTCGGTGAACACCAGCCGGGGAAACTGGGCCCGGAAGAGGGCGACGATCTCCGCCAGCATGCCGGGGAGGTCGACGGCGGTCATCTTGCGCTTTTCCTGGCGGGAGAAGGAAAGAAAGTCGCCGATCAGGCGGTTGAGGCGGTCCGACTCCCGGAGGACGATCTCCATCAGCCGGACGTGGGTCGGGTCGGTGAGCTGCAGCTCCCGGGCCAGCAGCTCCACCGAGCCGCGGATGGCGGCCATCGGGTTGCGGATCTCGTGGGCCATGCTGGCCGAGAGGCGGCCGAGGACGGCCAGGCGGTCGGCGATCTGCAGCTGCTGTTCGATTCTCTTCAGCTCGGTGAGGTCCTGGAAGACGAAGATCTTGCCCAGCAGCTGTCGGTGGTCGTTTTCCAGGTCGGTGAGCGAGTAGCCCAGGGTCCGCTGGCGGCCGTCCGGGCGCTGGTAAATGATCTCCCGCCGCTGGTGGCCGGTGCCGCTCTCCCGCGGCTCCCGCTCGAGGCCCGGCAGCAGTTCGTCGAGCCGCCGGCCGGCGATTTCACCTAGCCGCCGGCCGAGGATCTGTTCCCCGGCCCGGTTGAGGGAGGCGATCCGCAGATCGGTGTCGGTGGTCAGCAGGCCGCTGTCGATGGACTGGACGATGTGGGCGCTGATCCGCTTGAACTCCGCCAGGTCGCTTTCCTTCTGCTGCAGTTCTTCCCGGGTTTTCTGGTGTTCCCGGGCCAGGAGGCGGAGGATGAGGGTGAAGAAGATGAAGGAGGCCAGGCGCAGGAACAGGGCCGAGGTGATCCCCTGGCGGCCGGTGGCCGCCAGGGGCGGCAGCAGCAGGGGTCCGGCGACGGCCGGCAGCAGGTGGCCGCCGATCACCCCCAGGTAGCCGAGGCAGCAGGCCAGCAGCAGGAACAGGTTCCGGGGCCGGTCGAGGAACAGGGCGCCGCCGAGAATGACGAAATAGTAGAGGGGGAAGAAATAGCTGTAGAAGCCGCCGGTCAGCAGCAGCAGGGCGCTGACCAGCAGGGTGTCCACCAGCAGCTGCAGGCAGACGTAGGCCTTCCGGGTGCCGAACCGGGGCAGCAGCAGGGCGTAGACGATGGTCAGCAGGTAGACGGCGGCGATGAAGAAATAGAGGTGGGCCGCCGCGGCGCTGCCGCCGGCTTCCGGCCGGGAGAAGTCAAAGAGAATCAGGGTGCCCAGCAGCAGGGTGGTGAGAAACACCCTGAAAGCCAGCAGCACCCCGATTTTTCTTTTTTGTGCGGGCATCGGCTTGGCGGCGGCGCCTCCCGGCTAGTGGACCACCGACCCCAGCTTGAAGATCGGCAGGTACATGGCGACAATCATCGTGCCCAGGACGCTGCCGAGGAAGACCATCAGCAGCGGTTCGATGAGGGAGGTCAGGGCGGCCACGGCGGCGTCCACCTCGTCGTCGTAAAAGTCAGCGATCTTGGTCAGCATCTCGTCAAGGGCGCCGGTGGACTCGCCGACGGAGATCATCTGGACCACCATCGGCGGAAAAATGCCGCTTTCCTCCAGGGGCTCGGCGATGGTTTTCCCCTGGCTGATGCTGTCGCGGGTGGCAAGGATCGCCTTTTCGATGACAACGTTGCCGGCCGTCTTGGCGACGATCTCCAGGGAGGTGAGGATGGGCACGCCGCTGGAGACCATGGTGCCCAGGGTGCGGGTGAAGCGGGCCACCGCCACCTTGCGCAGCAGGATGCCGAAGACCGGCAGCTTGAGGAAGATCCGGTCGATGAAGTGGCGGCCTTTTTCAGTCTTGTAAATGGCGCGGAAGGCCACCCCCACGGCGATCAGCATGCCGATGATCAATAAAATATTGTGGCGCATGAAGTAGCTGATGTTGACCACCACCTGGGTGAGCCAGGGCAGGTCGGCGCCGAAGCCGGTGAACATCTGCTGGAAAGAGGGGATGACGAAGATCATCATGATGGCGACGACGATGATGGCCACCACCACCACCGAGGCCGGGTAGACCAGGGCTCCCTTGACCTTTTTCTTCAGCTTCATTGCCTTTTCCATGAAAAAGGCCAGGCGGTTGAGGATGACGTCGAGGGCGCCGCCCATCTCGCCGGCGTCCACCATGTTGCAGTAGAGGTCGTCGAAAACCTTGGGATGCTTGCGCAGGGCCTCGGCCAGGGTTTCCCCCTTTTCCACGTCCTCCTTGACCGCCAGGAGGATTTTCTGGAATTCCTTGTGCTCCTGCTGCTTGGCCTGGATGTCGAGGCACTGGATGATCGGCAGGCCGGCGTTGATCATGGTGGCGAACTGGCGGGTGAAGACGACAACGTTCTTCTCCGGCACCCGCCCCTTGAGAAAGGGCAGGTTGATCTCGATCTCCTTCGGCTTCTTTTTCACCTTGATGTCGGTCAGTCCCTGCTTGCGCAGCTGGAGAACGACCATGCTGTCGGAGATGGCCTCGGTTTCTCCCTTCAGTTTCTTGCCCTGGCGGTCCCGGGCCTGCCACAGAAAAAGTGTCGTCGTCATCGCGTGCTCCTGAAATGGTTGAAAATTCCCGCCGCGGCTAGATGATCTGGTTGCCCAGCATCTGCCGCAGTTCCATCGGATCGTTGCTCTTGCCGAGGGCGTCGGTGAAACTCACCAGCCCCCGCTGGTAGAGGTCGGCCAGCGACTGGTTCATGGTCTGCATGGCGAACTTGGTCTGCCCCACCTGCATCTGGGAGTAGATCTGGTGCACCTTGTCCTCGCGGATCAGGTTGCGGATCGCGGCGTTGGGAATCATGATCTCCAGGGCCAGGACCCGGCCCTTGCCGTTGGCCCGCGGCAGCAGCTGCTGGGAGATGACCCCCTCAAGGACGAAGGAGAGCTGGGAGCGGATCTGGGGCTGCTGGTGGGAAGGGAAGATGTCGATGATCCGGTTGATGGTCTGGACGCAGCTGTTGGTGTGCAGGGTGGCCAGGGTCAGGTGGCCGGTCTCGGCCACCGTCAGGGAGGAGGCCACCGTTTCCAGGTCGCGCATTTCGCCGACGAGGACCACGTCCGGGTCCTGGCGGAGGATGTAGCGCAGGGCGTTGGCGAAGGTCTCGGTGTCCGACTTGATCTCCCGCTGGTTGACGATGCACTTCTTGTGCAGGTGGACGAACTCGATGGGGTCCTCGATGGTGATGATGTGTTCGTGGCGCTCCCGGTTGATCTGGTCGATCATGGCCGCCAGGGTGGTGGATTTACCGCTGCCGGTGGGGCCGGTGACCAGGATGAGGCCGGAGGGCTTCTTGGTCAGGTTCTTGATCACCAGCGGCAGGCCCAGTTCCTCGAAGCCCTTGATTTCGTAGGGAATGGCCCGGAAGGCGCCGGCCACCGTGCCGCGCTGGACGAAGATGTTGGCCCGGAAGCGGCTCAGCCCCTTGATGCCGAAGGAGAGGTCGAGTTCGTTTTCCTCTTCGAAGCGGTGCTTCTGGGTGTCGGTGAGGACGCTGTAGCACATCTGCTTGGTCTCCGCCGGGGTCAGCGGCGGCAGGTCGAGGGGGTAGAGCTTGCCGTCGATGCGCAGCTGCGGCGGCGTCCCCGAGGTGATGTGCAGGTCGGAGGCGTTCTCGTCGTGCATGGTTTTCAGCAGTTGGTGGAGGGTGGCCATTGCGGTTCAGCTCCTGAATGGTAAATTAAATTTAAAAATCGATTATTTAGCTTGCTAGTCTTTGGCGGTGACCCGCAAAACCTCCTGGAAACTGGTGGTCCCTTCCCGCATCTTGCTCAGGCCGCTCTGGCGCAGGGTTTTCATGCCGTTGCGGATGGCCATCTCTTTCAGCTCGATGGTGTTGTCAGCTCGATGGTGTTGGCCCCGTCGATGACCGCGGTTTTCAGTTCGTCGGTCATCGGCATCACTTCGTAAAGGGCGATCCGGCCCCGGTAGCCGGTGTGGTTGCACTCGTCGCAGCCCCGGCCGTGGTAGCAGACCACCTGCTCCGCCTCCTCGGCCGGCACCCCGCTCTGGATGAGGGCCTTGACCGGAATTTCCTCCGGCTCCCGGCAGTGTTCACAGATCTTGCGGGCCAGCCGCTGGGCGAGGATGAGGTTGAGGGAAGAGACGATGAGGAACGGCTCCACCCCCATGTTGACCAGCCGGGTGACCGTGCTCGGGGCGTCGTTGGTGTGCAGGGTGGAGAGCACCAGGTGGCCGGTGAGGGCCGCCTTGATGCTGATCTCCGCCGTTTCCAGGTCGCGCATTTCCCCCACCAGGATGATGTCCGGGTCCTGGCGCAGGAAGGAGCGCAGGGCGGCGGCGAAGGTCAGGCCGATCTTTTCCCGGATCTGCACCTGGTTGATGCCGTGCAGGTTGAATTCCACCGGGTCCTCGGCGGTCATGATGTTGTCGGAGATCTGGTTCAGTTCGCTGAGGGCCGAGTAGAGGGTGGTGGTCTTGCCGCTGCCGGTGGGGCCGGTGACCAGGACCATGCCGAAAGGCTTGTGGATGGCGTCCTTGACCTGGGCCAGGGGCACCTCCTCGAAGCCCAGCTTGGTCATGTCGAGCTGCAGGTTGGACTGGTCCAGGAGGCGGAGAACGATCTTTTCCCCGAAGATGGTCGGCAGGGCGGAAACCCGGAAGTCCATGGCCTTGTTCTTGCCGATCTTCATCTTGATGCGGCCGTCCTGGGGCAGGCGGCGCTCGGCGATGTCCATCTCCGACATGATCTTGACCCGGGAGATGATGGCGTTTTTCAGCTTCATCGGCGGCTTCATGACCTCGTGCAGCACCCCGTCCACCCGGTAGCGGACGCGGAAGTCCTTCTCGTAGGGTTCCAGGTGGATGTCGCTGGCCCCCTTCTTGATGGCGTCCACGAGGATGAGATTGACCAGGCGGATAACCGGGGCGTCCTCGGTTTCCTTCTTCAGGTCGACGATGCTGGGGTCTTCCTCTTCCTGGACCAGCTCCAGCTCGCTGTCGTCGAAGGTGTCCATGATGTCGTCGATGATCGAGCTGGAATCGTAGAATTTCTCGATGGTTTCCTTGATCAGCGACTCGGAGGCCACCACGATTTCGACGTTGTAGCCGGTGTTGAACTTGATGTCGTCGATGGCGGAGATGTTGGTGGGGTCGCAGGTGGCGACCACCAGGGTGGAGCCCACCCGGTTGATGGGGACGATCAGGTGCTTGTTGACCAGCTCGGGGGGGATGAGACTGATGGTCTGGGCCTCGATCTTGAAGTCCCGGAGGTTGACCGCCGGCACCCCGTACTGGACGCAGAGGAAGTTGATCAGGTCGTCTTCGTTGATGAACCCCAGGCGGACGAGGATGGAACCCAGGCGGCCGCCGTTCATCTTCTGTTCCCGGAGAGCCTGGTCCAGCTGGGTGTTGCTGATCAGCTTGCTGCCGACCAGCATTTCGCCCAGGCGCTTGTTCTTCAGGTTCATGTGCATGGTTTCCCTGCGGTAATCGGCTCTCCCGGCGGCGGCTGTCGTTTGCGGGTCAGGGAGCGCGCAGTTCCGGCAGCAGCCGCAGGTACTGGCCGCGGATGCCGTCGGCGTCGCTTAGTCCCGGGTTCCAGGCCAGGTAGCTGGCGGCCGCCTGCCGGACCAGCATTTCCAGGCCGTCGATGAACCGCCAGCCCGGCGGCACGGCCTTTTCCAGGGCCGCGACCCGGTAGTTGATGGTGTAGAAAATCGTCCCGGCTTCCCGGCTGCCGCCGGCCGCCGGCCACTCCCGGAACAGCTCCGGCCCGGCCGCCGCCGGCAGGGTGTCGACCACCAGCCGGAAGCCGGCCGCTCCCTGCCGGCCGGCGAAGAAATCGCTCAGCGGCCGGGCGGTGAAAGCGGTGGCCGGCCATTGGCCGGCGAAGTGGTCCGCCAGCGCCGCGGCCTTCTCTGTGGTTCGGTTGAAAATGACGATTTCTTGACAGTTTTTTTTGCCCAGGGCGTAGAGCACCGCCCGGGCGGCGCCGCCGGCGCCGAGGACGGCCGCCCGCCCGCCGGCCGGGTCGCAGCCGTGGCTGGCCAGGCTGTCGGCGAAGCCCTGCCAGTCGGTGTTGTCGCCCGCTAGGCGGCCGTCGCGGTTGCTGATCGTGTTGACGGCGCCGATGGCCGCCGCCGCCGGTGAAATTTCATCAATATGGGGGAGGATGGCCTCTTTCCAGGGAATGGTGACGTTGATGCCGCTGATCCCCAAGGCCCGGATGCCGGCGGCGGCCTCGGCCAGCCGGGCGCCTAAAACGGTAAATGGCAGGTAGACGGCATTCAGACCGGCGCGCCGGAAGACGGTATTGTGAATCCGCGGCGACAGGGAACGGCGCAGCGGCCGGCCGATCAGGCCATAAATTGACGTTTCGCTGGAAATCGAGATTGGTCCCATCGCGGCCCTCCTGAATTTTAGCTATTTATATCAGCGGGTTAAACGGTAGCCGGCGGCCGGGGCCGGCGGCGGGCTTCTTGTGATAAACAGTGCAATAAGCGGAGTCAATAAAATATTGTTTTTTCTGCTTGACATCCATAAGACAATGTTCTAATAAAATAATTTGACACGGAGTGGCTTGTCATTACCCTATTCCCCTTTGCGCAAGCGGGCCCCGGCGCGGGAAAAATGCCAGACAACCTGGGAAAGGAGGTGAGAATTTACAAGGGTTGCAGTTCGGGTGCCGGCTTGGTGGTTCTTCATCTGTTATTGGTTTTTTATCCTATTTTTCGTGTTTTTGCAAAGCAGGGGAATATAACTCATAGGAGGAGGAGCAGTAATTATGGCAAACGGCGACGACAAATATTACATCAATTTTTTCAGTCCCCGTGGTGAGTTCCAGAAAACAGAGGTCAAGTACATCTGGATCATGCTGATCATCTGGGCGAGCGGCACTTTCGGGTTCCAGATCCTGCTGCGGCTGGTGCAGGACAACGCGGTCGGGGAGAGCTTTCTCACCCGCATGCGCTTCCTGGGCTTTCCCTTCCACTACTGGTGGACCGGTCAGTTCATGATCATCGTCTACATCCTGCTGTGCATCTGGTTCAACGTGCTGATTGACGGCCTGGAGGATAGGCTTGGCAAGGCGGACATTTAAGACACCGCCGCCGACTCAATTTTGTAACTCAAGCAATTAAGGGGGACACATATGGGACAAGCTATTCAAACTGGGTTTAAACTGGGCCCGGCAATTATCCTTGGCATCATTCTGATAGCTTTTGTCGGCATCGGCGTGGGGCACAAGGCAAAAGACCAGGACGATTACTGGGCGGCCGGCCGCGGCATCGGCCGGATGGGCGCCGGCGCGGCCATCGCCAGTAACTGGATGAGTGCGGCCAGCTTTCTCGGCATGGCCGGTCTGTTGTACATGAAGGGTTACTTTGCCCTGGGTTACGTCCTCGGCTGGACCGGCGGCTACGTCATGCTGCTGGTGCTGATGGCCGGACAGATCCGCCGCTTCGGCAAGTACACGGCCGCCGACTTCATCGGTGACCGCTACGAGTCCAACGGCGCCCGGGTGATCGCCGCCCTGACCGCGATCATTATTTCCCTGACCTACGCCATCGCCCAGTACAAGGGCATCGCCCTGATGTTCAGCTGGGTCTTTGGTTTCAACTATGCCACCTCGGTCTTCGTGGGCACCGGCGTCGTGCTGGTCTACATCATCATCTCCGGTATGCTCGGGGCGACCAAGAACATGCAGTTCCAGTACGCGGTTATCATTACCGCTTTCATCTTCCCGCTGATTTTCATCGCCAAGAAACTGGGCTACTTCTACCTGATTCCGGAAATCGGCTACGGCGCCGCCGTCTGGGATCTGGGCGCCAAGTACGGCCAGAACTATGCGCAGCCCTGGGGCATCACCGACACCTATCACTGGATTGCCCTGTGCTTCACCCTGATGGTGGGTACCGCCGGTCTGCCGCACGTTCTTTCCCGCTTCTACGTTGTGCCCAACACCCGTGACGCCCGCTGGTCGGTGGTCTGGGGCCTGTTCTTCATCGGCCTGCTCTACTGGAGTTCTCCGGCCTACGCCGCTTTCGCCCGCGTGCAGGCGGCCATCGCCGGCTTCCAGCCCAACAAGAAGCTGGCCGACGCCATCGTCGTGCTCGCGGCGGAAAGGGCCGGGCTGCCCCAGTGGTTCTGCGGCTACCTGGCAGCCGGTGCGATTTCGGCGGCGTTCTCCACGGTTTCCGGCCTCCTGCTGGCGGCGGGTTCCGCGGCTTCCCATGACATCTATTACCGGGTCATCAACCCGAACGCTTCCGAGGGTTCGCGGATGATGGTTTCCAAGATCGGCGTCTTCGTTCTCGGCCTGGTGGTCATCATTTTCGCCTTGAAGCCGTTCGCCCTCATTGCCCAGATCGTGGCCATGGCCTTCGCCATCGCCGGGAACACTATTTTCCCGACCTTCCTGCTCGGGATCTGGTGGAGCCGGGCCAACAAGCACGGCGCCATTGCCGGCATGCTGACCGGTCTGGTGCTGACGGCCTTCTTCTTCTTCTGGGGCAAGGGCGCCGGCAAGGGTACGCTGCTGTCGAGCCTGATTCCGTTCACCTCGTCGTCCCTGATCCTGATGCCCACCGCCCTGATCGTCAACATCATTGTTTCCATGGCGACGCCGCCGCCTTCGGCGGAACTCCGCAGGTTCCTGTGCGAGCAGGTTCACGGCATCAAGTACGACTAGACGGCGTTATTCACGTGTGGTTTGGTCAACACCGGAAGGGGCCTCGCGCCCCTTCCTTTTTTTTTGCTGGCTTTCCGTGCTTTGATGTTCTATTCTCAAGTGAAACGGAGCCGCTGCCGGCCGGCGGCGGCCGGTGAGCCGCCCGTTGGCCGGGAACGGCGGGCGATTGTTGCCAGACCCGGGGCCGGAGCGTACTGATGCCCACCAACTATGATCCGGAAAGATTTCGCGCCCTTTACCAGGAGTTCAAGGCCGGGGGCGAGAATCACGACCAGCTGCTGATCAGGGCTTTTGCCCGGGAGCGGCAGCGGTTTTTCTACGACAGCCTGCGGGAGCGGATGCTGGCCCTGGAGGATGCCCACCAGGCCCTGCAGCGGCGGCGCGACTACCTGGCCGGCCGCTGGCA
>JAFDMG010000098.1 GCA_019306045.1 Deltaproteobacteria bacterium
AGGTTGCAGCCCGAGAACGGTTTTTGCTGGCGGCTGCCGCCCGACGGCGACCGGCGGGTGCCGGTGATCATCTATGCCAGTCGGGAACAGCTGGAGGAGATGGAGGACAAAGTCCTGGTGCAACTGAGCAACGTTGCCGGGCTGCCGGGAATTGTCGGCGCCGCCTGGGCGATGCCCGATGCCCATTGGGGCTACGGGTTCCCCATCGGCGGGGTGGCGGCTTTCGATCCCGCTGCCGGCGGCGCGGTTTCCGCCGGCGGCGTCGGCTTTGACATCGCCTGCGGGGTCCGAACCCTGCTGACCGGGCTGCCGGTGACGGCGGTGGCGCCGGTGCGAGAGCGGCTGGCCGACCTGTTGCAGAGCCGGATTCCCGCCGGCATGGGCAGCACCGGCTGCCTGCGTCTTTCGGGCCGGGAACTGGACCGCATGCTGGCCGGCGGCGCCCGCTGGGCGGTGCAGGCGGGCTACGGCGGCCGGGAGGATCTGGAACGGATCGAGGACCGGGGCTGCCTGGAGCAGGCCGACCCGGTGGCCGTGTCGGCAACGGCCAAAAAGAGGCAGCGGGACCAGGTGGGCACCCTGGGGTCCGGCAATCACTACCTGGAGGTTCAGGAAGTGGAGGAGATTTTCGCCCCCGAAACTGCCGCCGCCTACGGCCTGCGCCACGGAGAGATCGTCGTCAGTCTCCACTGCGGCTCCCGGGGCCTGGGGCACCAGGTGGGCACCGAGTTTCTGCGGGAGATGGTGGTCTACGCCCAGCGCCGGCGGCTGCCGCTGCCGGATCGGGAACTGGCCTGGGCGCCCATCGATTCGGATCTTGGCCGCCGCTACCTGGGGGCCATGGGGGCGGCCGCCAACTGCGCCCTGGCCAACCGCCAGGTGTTGACGCATCTGGTGCGCCAGGTTTTTTCCCTGCTTTTCCCTGGGGTGCACCTGTCCCTGCTGTACGATGTTTCCCACAATACCTGCAAGCGGGAGGTGCACCAGGTAGCCGACCGGCGGCGCCCTTTGTATGTCCACCGCAAGGGGGCCACCCGGGCTTTCGGGCCGGGACACCCCGAGCTGCCGGCCGACCTGCGGCCTCACGGCCAGCCGGTGCTCATCGGCGGCAGCATGGGCACCTCGTCCTATATCCTGGCCGGCTGTTTGGATAACGAGGAGCGGGCCTGGAGTTCCGCCTGCCATGGAGCCGGCCGGCGAATGAGCCGGCGTCAGGCCACCAAGCGCTGGCGGGGGCGGGAGATTGTCGACGAACTGGCCAAAAGGGAAATCATTGTTCGCAGCGCTTCCTGGCGGGGAGTGGCCGAAGAGGCGCCCGGGGCTTATAAAGACGTGGATGCCGTGGTGGCGACGGCGGCGGCGGCCGGCCTGGCCCGCAAAGTGGCCCGGGTGCGGCCGTTGATCTGCATCAAGGGGTAATGCGGGGTGTCGCCCGGCGGTTATTGCCGGCGGCCGGTGACGGCCAGTCCCAGGCTGCCGGCCAGCAGCAAAATCACCACTAAGGTGGCGGCCAGATAGAGGCGGAAGATGGTTTTGCCGGGGGCGACACCGGCCAGGAGGACATACGCTGCGGGACGCTCGCCGGCGGTGGCAATATTCTTCCGCCCCAGGGAGGCCCAGGGCGCATTGGCGAGGGGCAGCAGGCGGCCGGCAATGCTGCCGGTCGAGTCGCTGTCGGCAAGTTTTTCTCCCCGTGGCCGGCAGCGATAGAGCAGCAGGTCGTCACGACTCGGCGCCCGGCTGATTTCCAGGGTGAACGCCGGGGTGGCGACCGTGAACGCCGGCGCGGGGGCCGCTCCCGGCCAGGCGACGTAATGGTTCACCAGGGCCGTCGGGTCGGCGGCCGCCATGGTTTCCGGGGTCGGCAAGCGATGCTGATAGGCGATTTCGCCGCGGTAAATCCAGATCTCTCCGGCCAGCAGCAGGATGACCAGGAGCCAGAGCAGGCGAGAAAAAATTTTCATGGTCAGCGGGTCTCCATTGTCGGCGGCCCGGCCGCCGGGGCCGCGGTGGGCAGCGGCGGCCGACTGCCGCCGATGAACGTCAGCAGGGTGGCCGCCAGCAGCAGCATGGCGACGATGGTGGCCGCCCGGCTGTTGGCCAGGTTGTCATGGAGGATTTTCAGCAGCAGCAGCAGGCCCAGCACCAGGCAGCCCAGGCCAACGGCAAGCATCACCAGGCGGCTGCCGGCCAACAGGCCCGCCCGGGCGGCCGGTGGCAGGGAAAAGACCACCCAGGCGCCGGTGAGCAGCTGGGCCAAGGTGGCATACAGCGTCCAGCGGCCGCCGAAGCGAAAGGCCTGCAGGTAAAACTCCCGCGGCAGGCGGCGGCGGTAGTCTTTCTGGTAGGCGGCCGCCAGCATGGCCAACAGGCCGGTAATCACCGGGCTGCCGGCCAGCAGGTGGACAAAGAGGGGCAAGGCCAGCCAGTGGCCGGCCAGGGCTGCCGGCGTCATGGCGGTCAGGTGCGGCGCTATGGCCAGCAGCTGGACGGCAGCCAGCAGGGCCAGGGCGCCGAGCAGGGTCAGCAGGCCGGCGCCGGCGGCCGGTTTTTTGCCGCTTACCAGGTAGAAAAGGAAAAGCAGGGCAACCGTCAGGGCTCCCAGCCCGACCGCCGCGGTTCCCAGCTCGGTGAACGAGAGCGGTGATTGCCGGTACAGGGGGGTGAAGCGGCTGCCAAGGCTGAACAAGAGCGGCAGGCCGGCCGTCATCCCCAGGCAGATTGCCGGCAGGGCGGCGCGGATGAGCCAGCGGGCCGGGGTTTCCCGGGTCTGGCCGCCGGCCATTTTTCCGGCTGCCAGGGCGAGCAGCGGCGTGCCCACCAGCAGCTGCAGGCCAAGGGTGAAAAGCAGGGTGAAAAACAGCAGTCCGCCCGGCTGGCCGAGCAGGGGAAGAGATGGCGTCATCTGGCGTCGGACTCCAAAAAAATTATTGCTTGCCGCCTGCCGCCGCCGGTCCGGCAGGGCCCGCGGCGATCCTCGTGAAAAAACGTCCAATTGATAAAGCAATTGCCGCTGATTTGCAAGGATAAATTTGCCGGCGGCCCGGCGCCGCCGGCCGGTCTTGTCCTTGACATGGTTCGGCCCCTTTGTTACTCTGCGGCCACCGAGGAAAAAAATCCCGTTTTTACCGCTTTTTCGGGGAGTTCTGGTAGGAGAAAATGGAAAGAAATATCCCTGTTTCCCGGGCGCGGGAACTGATACTGGCCGGCGCCTGGGAACTGCCGGTGGAAAAGCTTGCCATTGCCGCGGCCCGGGGGCGGGTGCTGGCGGAGGATGTCCGCGCCGACCGGGACATCCCGCCGCTCGACAACTCGGCCATGGACGGCTATGGCCTGCGGGCGGCGGACGTGGCCGCCGCCGACCGGGACAACCCCGTGCGCCTGCGGGTGGTGGCCGAGATCCCGGCCGGCAGTTTCTACGACGGCACTGTTGGTCCCGGAGAGGCGGTGCGTATCATGACCGGGGCCCCCATTCCGGCGGGGGTGGATGCCGTCATCCGCCGGGAGTGGGTGAAAGAGGGCGGTGACCACGTGGTTCTCGCGCGGCCGGTGCCGTTGGGCAACGATCTGCGTTATGCCGGCGAGGACGTGGCCGCTGGGGCCGTGGTTCTCGAAGCCGGTCAGTTGGTTACCCCGGCGGTGGTTGGCATGCTGGCGGCGGTGGGCCGGCCGCTGGTCGAGGTTTACGCCCAGCCCCGGGTGGCGGTGATTGCCACCGGCGACGAAATCGTCGATTTTCCGGAAAATCCCGGTCGGGGCATGCTCCGCAACAGCAACAGCTACTCTCTTGCCGCCCTGGTGGAACATGCCGGCGGGATGCCGCTGCGGGTGCCCCTGGTTCGGGATGATCCCGCCAAACTGCGCCGGGTGGTGGAGCAGGCGGCCGCCACCTGCGACCTGGTGCTGACCACCGGCGGGGTTTCCATGGGCGACTACGATTTTGTCAAGCAGGTGCTCGGCGAGGTGGCCGGCGGCATCATTTTCTGGCAGGTGAAGATGAAGCCGGGGAAGCCGCTGGTCTACGGCCGGGTGGGAGAGACGCCGCTGGTGGGGCTGCCCGGCAACCCGGTATCGGTGATGGTTTCCTTCGAGCAGTTTGTTCGGCCCCTGCTGCGAAAAATGAGCGGCCGGCCGGCGTCCCGCTGGTTCCTGCCCCGGCGGACAGTAACCGCCGGGGAAGACCTGCCCGGCGCCGGTGAACGCTGCCATTTTTTGCGCGGCATCCTCCGGGAGGATGAAGCCGACGGCCCCCGGGTGTTTCTTACCGGTCCCCAGGGTTCCGGCATCCTCAATTCCATGGTGCGGGGCAACTGCCTGGTGGTGCTGGGTCCGGGGGAGGAGGCCAGGAAAGGAGAGCCGGTAACCGTGGAGATCCTTGATTATGGCTGGTAAACGTCACCGGTCGGGGAAAGGTTGACCGTTTTGCGGCTGGTGGTGCTTTCCGGGCCGACGGCGGTAGGCAAAACCGGCCTGGCCCTCGAACTGGCCCGGCGGCTGGGGGCGGAGATTGTCAACGCCGACTCCCTCCAGGTTTATCGCTACTTGGATATCGGCACCGCCAAGCCGACGGCGGCGGCGCGAGCGGCGGTGCCCCACCACCTGTTGGACGTGGTTGATCCCGACGAGAATTACGATGCCGCCCGCTACCTGGCGGCCGCCGACGCCGCTGTTGAGGCCATCGTCCGGCGGGGACGCCTGCCCCTGGTGGTGGGCGGCACCGGGCTGTATATCCGGGCCCTGTTGTTCGGCCTCTGCCCGGTGCCGGCGGTGCCGGCGGTGGTGCGCCGGCAGGTGCGGGAGCAGCTGGCGGCGGCGGGTCCCGAGGTCCTGCACCGGCAGTTGCAGCGTCTGGACCCGGAAACCGCTTCCCGGCTGCATCCCCGCGACCGCAGCCGGCTGACCCGGGCCCTGGAGGTTCGCCTGGCCACCGGCCGCAGCCTGCGAGAGTTCCAGGAGGCCCATCGCTTCGCCCGGCCCCGCTACCGATTTCTCCATCTCTTCCTGGCCGGCGACCGGGAGCAGCTCTACCGCCGCATCGAGGAGCGGGTGGATGCCATGCTGGCGGCCGGTTTCCTGGACGAGGTCAGGAGTCTTCTGGATCACGGCTACGACCCGGGACTCAAGCCCCTGCAGAGTATCGGCTACCGGCAGCTGGTCCTCCACCTGCAGGGCCGGTTGTCCCTGGCCGAGGCCCGGCGGCTGATCATCCGGGACACCCGCAGGTATGCCAAACGCCAGTTTACCTGGTTTGCCAGGGAAAGAGGCGTCCAGGTGGTGCCGGCAACAGAGTGGCAGCGGCTGGCGGCCATGGTTGACGACTTTTGGCGCCGCAGCCTGGAAGCGGCGGCACCCACGGCCTTGCCGGAAAGGGTTTGAGGATGCTCGGCAGAATCTCCCGTCTTTTCGACCACCTGCGCTTCAATCTCGACGACAGCCTGCAGCATTTCCGGGCCACGGAACACGCCTTCATGGTCATCGTGGCGGTCATCATCGGCCTCCTGGGTGGCTTTGGCGCCGTCGGCATCCAGTTTTCCATTAAATTTTTTCAGAAAATTTTCTGGGGCGACTGGCAGGCCAATGTTGCCTACCTGGAATCGCTGCCGGTTTGGATGAAAATCGGGGTGCCGACCTTTGGCGGCCTGCTGGTGGGCTCCATTGTCCACTTTTTTGCCAAGGAGGCCAAGGGGCACGGGGTGCCGGAAGTAATGGAGGCCATTGCCCTGCGCAACGGCATCATCCGTCCCCGGGTGGTGTTCGCCAAGCTGTTCGCCTCGGCGATCTGCATCGGTTCCGGCGGCTCCGTCGGCCGGGAAGGCCCGGTGATCCAGATCGGCTCCTCCATCGGTTCGACGGTGGCCCAGTTTTTGCGGGTGACCGCCGAGCGGGTGAAAGTGTTTGTCGCCTGCGGCGCCGCCGCCGGCATTGCCGCCGCTTTCAATGCCCCCATTGCCGGCGCCCTGTTCAGCGTCGAGATCATCCTTGGCGACTTCGGGGTGGCCAACTTCAGCCCCATCGTCATCTCCTCGGTGATGGCCACCGT
>JAFDMG010000099.1 GCA_019306045.1 Deltaproteobacteria bacterium
GAACCGCTACGCCCGCCTGGTCGGCTCAGCGGCCGGCGGTGCCGTGCTCGACTAGAATACAGGAGCGTGAAAGAAGATGGAAGATTGTCTGTTCTGCAAGATCATCCGGGGAGAAGTCCCTTCCGAAAAGGTTTATGAGGATGAACTGGTCTACGCTTTCAAGGATATCAATCCCAAGGCACCGGTCCATCTCCTGATCATTCCCCGCAAACATTACCCGACTCTCAATGACCTGCCTGATGAAGAGATGGACATCATCGCCCACATCCACAAGGTGGTCAAGAAGCTGGCCCGCGACTTCGGAGTGGCCGAAAGCGGTTACCGTACTCAGGTTAACACCAACAAGGAGGGAGGGCAGGTGATCTTCCACCTCCACTATCACCTGATCGGCGGGCGCCAGTTGCGGGCCTAGCAGGAATGGTTGAACTCAACACCACGGATCACTACTATACCGGGGAAAGTCCCAGTCTGCTCTGGGAGATGACGATCTCCCAGAGCCTGGGAGACGGCAGCGGCGCCTTTGCCCAGGCCCTGGAGCAACCGGCAGCCTACGGCCGACGGCTAGGTGAATTTCTTCTGCACGAGACCGACCTGCCGGTTTCCGGCGGGGAAATCATCGAGGTCGGCGGCGGTTACGGCACCCTGATGGCCGGCCTGCTCCAGGTTCTGTCTCCCCGGCGGATTACGATGATCGACATCTCATCCCTGCTGCTCGAGCGACAGCGGGAGGCCCTGGCCCCTGTCGCGGCAGGTTCTGAAATAAGTTTCATACGTGAAGATGTCTTTACCTGGCTGGCCCGCGAGCGACCTGCGGCCGATCTCATGATCCTGAATGAAAACCTCGGTGATTTCCCGACCCTGACCGGGATCGACAAGCAGGCGCTGACCGCTTGTCAGGCGCCTGCATCCGCACCCGGAGAGATCCCGCCCCCGGGTGAGCTGTCCCCGGCGCAGCTGGCCGCTGAGGCGGCCCGTGTCATCGACCTGCTTGAACTGCTGGCCGCGTCCGGGGTCAGCCATATCTTTCTCTGTGAACACGGCAGTGACACGATGCTGCCCTGGCCCTTCTCCCTTTTTCCCGCGATCCAGCCGCCCGGCAACCATATCAACCCGCGCCGGATCAACCTCAAGGATCATGCCGAATACAACATCCGTTTTGACCACCTGGAACAGGCCGCTTCACGACTCGGTTTCACGGTCAGGAGGGCGCACTTGATGGAAATGCTGCGACTGCGCTTCGATGATGAGATCGATTACCTGCTGCGGAAGGGAAAACCGGAAAATGAAGCCCAGGAGATTCTCCTCGAACTTTACGAACATATCTCTGAATACCAGATTATGCTGCTGACCCGGGCATGAACCACATTGTCCAAACCCGGAATAAAAAAGGCCGCCGGCAAATCGCCCGGCGGCCTTTTTTATTTTAAGGCGCAATTTCTCAGCCGCGGGCCGAGCCGTAGCCATACCTGGCGACCGCCTCTTCGATCTCTTTCAAGACCGTGGGATCATCAATGGTCGAGGGCATGCTGTATTTCTGGTTATCGGCAATCTTGCGCATGGTGCCGCGCAGGATCTTGCCGGAACGGGTTTTGGGCAGACGCGGGACCTCGATAGCGAGCTTGAAACAGGCCACCGCCCCGATCCGGTCGCGGACCATCTGGACCAGCTCCCTGGAGATTTCGGCCGGATCCTTGGTGACTCCCGCCTTGAGAACGAAGAAACCGACCGGCACCTGCCCCTTGAGATTGTCTTCGACTCCCAACACAGCGCACTCGGCAACATCGGGATGGGTGGCGACGATCTCCTCCATCCCTCCGGTCGAGAGCCGGTGGCCGGCAACATTGATGACATCATCGACCCGGCCCATGATATAGATATAGCCGTCCTCGTCGATGTAACCGCCGTCCCCGGTGAAATAGTAGCCGGGATAGATGCTGACATAGGACTCAATAAAACGCTGATCCTGCTGCCAAAGAGTAGGCAGGCAGCCCGGTGGCAGTGGCAGCTTGATGGTTACGATGCCCTCCTGGTTGGGACCCAGCTCCCTGCCGTCGTTGTCCAGGATCTTGACATTGTACCCCGGTACCGCCTTGGTCGGCGAACCCGGCTTGATCGGAAACATCTCGATACCGACGCAATTGGCGGCAATCGCCCAGCCGGTCTCGGTCTGCCACCAGTGATCGATCACCGGTACGCCGAGCAGATCGGAAGCCCAGTGATAGGTGTCAGGATCAAGGCGTTCGCCGGCCAGGAAAAGATACTTGAAACAGGAGAGATCGTATTTCTTAAGAAGCTCACCGTTGGGATCCTCTTTTTTTATAGCCCGGAAGGCGGTCGGGGCGGTGAACAGGACCTTGACCTTATGCTCCGCAATCACCCGCCAGAAGGCCCCGGCATCCGGGGTGCCGATCGGTTTTCCTTCGTAGAGGATCGTGGTGCAACCGAGGAAAAGCGGGGCATAAACGATATAGGAGTGCCCCACTACCCAGCCGACATCGGACGCGGCCCAGTAGACATCCCCGGGTTCAACCCCGTAGACCTGGCGCATGCTCTGTTTCAGAGCCACCAGATGACCTCCGTTGTCCCGGACCACGCCCTTGGGAATACCGGTGGTCCCGGAGGTGTAGAGGATGTATAGGGGATCGGTGGCGGCCACGGTCGTGCAGCCGACCGGTTCAGCGGCGGCAAAAAGCTCATTCCAGTCAAAATCGCGGCCCGGCTGCAATTCGGCCGTAACCTGCGGACGCTGGAAGATAATACACTTTTCCGGCTTGCTGTCTGCCAGTTCAATGGCCTTGTCGAGCAGGGGTTTGTAAGGAATAACCTTGCTGGCCCCCTCGAGGCCACAGGAGGCCGAGATGATCAGTTTTGGTTTGGCGTCATTGATGCGAATAGCCAGTTCGTTGGAAGCGAAACCACCAAACACCACCGAATGCACCGCGCCGATCCGGGCGCAGGCCAGCATTGCGACCATGGTTTCGGGAATCATCGGCATGTAGATAATGACTGTATCGCCCTTTTCCACCCCCTGCTTCCTGAGCACTCCGGCAAACCGGGAAACCAGGTCCAGCATCTCGTTGTAGGTGAATTTTTTTACGGTGTTGGTCTGCGGGCTGTCGTAGATAACCGCAACCTGATCGGCCCGGCCATTCTCAACATGGTAGTCGAGTGCGTTGTAGCAGGTGTTGAGCTCGCCCCCGGTAAACCAGCGGTAGAAATAGGGAGCTCCGGAGTCGTCCAGTACCTTGTCCCATTTTTTGACCCACTGCACATCCTCGGCCGCGGCGGCCCAGTATTCATCCGGGGATTCGATTGACTGCCGATACAATTCTTCATATTTTCCCATTTAACACCCTCCTCAAAGTGATGCAGCAGTTAAAACACCCTATAAATCCCCTCGGATTTAGTACCCGATCAAGGCGCGAGGGGCTTGCGAAAAATAGCGCAAAAAACAGCAGAGATAAAATAGCGGTTTACCAGTAATCCAACATCAGGAAGAAGTCAAGGGCTGCGTATATGCAAATAGACACCGCCCAACCTTTCCATCCGGCCGGGCAATGACTTTTTCCTTGACATTTTTATAACACTCTTATAGAAATAATATAGCCCCGGAGACAGAGAAGCTGGCGTCCGAAAAGCGTTTGAGGCGTTCTGGGAACTGTTGTATTTTGTATGTTTTCGGCAATATGCGGAGCTTCTGAACCACCGAATTGAGCGCCGCCAAACAGAAACCTTAAGAGGCAGGAGGGCTATCAATGACAGACACCGAACTGAAAAAAGTTTACGAAGTACCGGCCGAATTCAGAGCCAAGGCTTACATCAAAAGCCGCGAGGAGTACCAGAAGATCTATAACGAGGCGGTCCAGGACAATGATGCCTTCTGGGCCAAGGTAGCCAGGGAACAGGTCACCTGGTTCAAGGAATGGGATCAGGTTCAGGACTGGAAGTACAGCAAGGACGAAGTCTATCTCAAATGGTTCATCGGCGGCAAACTCAACGTCTCCTACAACTGCCTTGACCGCCACCTGGAAAAACGGGGCGATCAGGTTGCCATCATCTGGGAAGGCAACGAACCCACCGTCGACCGGAAATACACCTACAGGGAGCTTCATGAACAGGTCTGCAAGTTCGCCAATGTCATGAAAGCCAACGGCATCAAAAAAGGTGACCGGGTAACCATCTACCTGCCGATGATTCCGGAACTGGCGATCTGCATGCTGGCCTGCACCCGGATCGGAGCCATGCACTCAATCGTTTTCGGCGGTTTTTCGGCCGACGCACTCAAGGACCGGATCCATGACTGTGAATCCAACTTCCTGATCTCCTGTAACGCCTATTATCGCGGCGCCAAGCTTGTCAACCAGAAACAGAACGTTGACAAGGCCATGGCCATGTGCCCAACCGTCAAGAAAGCGATCATCGTCAATCATGTGCCCGATGTCGAAGTGCCGATGGGCGAGAAAGACCTCTGGTACCACGAAGAGATGGCCAAAGTCAACGCTGACTGCGAACCCGAATGGATGGACGCCGAAGACCCCCTCTTCCTGCTCTACACTTCGGGCTCAACAGGCAAACCCAAAGGGGTTCTGCACACCACTGGCGGGTACCTGGTCTACACCTCCTACACCCACAAATATATTTTCGATTATCATGACGGAGATATCTACTTCTGCGCCGCCGATATCGGCTGGGTCACCGGTCACAGCTACATCGTCTACGGTCCGCTGTGTAACGGAGCAACCACGGTAATGTTCGAAGGCGTACCCAACTATCCCGATGCCGGCCGCTACTGGGATATTATCGGCAAGCACAAGATCAACACCCTCTACACCGCACCGACCGCGATCCGCGCCATCGCCGGCCAAGGTGATAAGTACGTTCTCGACCGCCTTGACAAACTCGAGACCCTGACCCTGCTGGGCTCGGTCGGCGAACCGATCAATCCCGAAGCCTGGAAATGGTATTATGAACTCCCGGGACGCAGCAAATGCCCGATTGTCGACACCTGGTGGCAAACTGAAACCGGCGGCATCCTGATCTCCGGCCTGCCCGGCGCCATCGACATGAAACCCGGCTTCGCCACGACGCCGTTCTTTGGCTGCGAGCCGATAATCGTCGATCCCACCACCGGCGAAGAGATCAAGGGTGTCGGCGAAGGCGCCCTCTGCATCAAGCGCCCCTGGCCCGGCCAGATGCGCGGCGTCTACGGCGATCCCGAACGCTTCCGGATGACCTACTTCGTTCAGTACGACGGCTACTACTTCACCGGCGACGGCGTCATGCGCGATGAGGACGGCGACTACCGCCTGATGGGCCGGATCGATGATGTCATCAACGTCTCCGGTCACCGCCTGGGCACGGCCGAAGTCGAAAGCGCCCTGGTGCTGCACGACGCTGTCGCAGAGGCCGCCGTGGTCGGCATGCCCCACGATATCAAAGGTCAGGGCATCTACGCCTATGTCACCCTGAAAGCCGGCGTCGAAGGCACCGATGCCCTCAAGAAAGAGCTCATCGAGCTGGTCCGCAAGGAGATCGGGCCGATCGCCAGCCCCGATCTCATCCAGTGGGCCCCGGCCCTGCCCAAGACCCGCTCCGGCAAGATCATGCGCCGCATCCTGCGCAAGATCGCGGCCAACGAGATTGACCCCAAGGGCTTCGGGGACACCTCGACCCTGGCCGATCCCTCGGTTGTCCAGATGCTGGTCGACACCCGCGAGAATCGCGGCTAACCACTACCCCAACCGAAGCCGTTGGCCAGCCATCCCGGGTTTGGCCAGCAGCTTCATCCACCGCCACGTGGGCGGGCCAGAATTTCCGGGCCCGCCCTTTTCTTTCACTTAATCATCCACACTATGGAACCCCTGGAACAGTATGCGAATCGGCATCACTTCAACAATCCCCGGCGAAATAATTTTTGCCGCCGGCAACATCCTTTGCGACCTCAACAATATCTTTATCACCTCCCCCGATCCCGGCCATTTTATTGAAATCGCGGAAAGCCGTGGCTTTCCCCGCACCACCTGCGCCTGGATAAAAGGGATATACGGCGTATTGCAGGAAAAAAAGATCGATACCGTGATCGTTGTCAGCGGCGGCGACTGCAGCAACAGCATCGCCCTGGGTGAAGTATTGGACGATGACGGCCTGCATGTCATTGCCTTCAGCTACCCGGCGCAGCCGGATCCGGCGCAGATGACCATCGCTCTCAATCGGCTGGCCGCGGAATTCGGGGTCTCGGCATCCGCTACCGCCACCAGTAAAATGCGCTTTGACGAAATCCGCCGGAACCTGGCGGAACTCGACCGCCTGACCTGGAGGGAAAACCGGGTCAGCGGCCAGGATAATTTCAGCTGGTTGGTCAGCGCCAGCGATTTCAACCAGGATCCCGAATCCTACCAGCGGGAACTCAAAACCTTCCTGCGACAGGCGGCAACGGCTCCACCGCGGCGACCGGCCCTGCGCCTGGGATTGATCGGAGTTCCCCCCATCCTCACCAATCTCTTTGCCATACTGGAAGAACTGGATGCGGAAGTGGTTTTCAATGAAATTCCGCGCCAGTTTGCCATGCCCTGGGCCCCGGAATCCAGCCTGGCCGAACAATACTGCCGCTACACCTATCCCTACGCGGCCCATTTTCGCCTTAAGGATATCATGCGGGCCTGCGAAGAACGCCAGCTTGACGGACTCATCCACTACACCCAATCATTCTGTTTCCGTCAAATCGAAGATATAATCTTCAGGCGCGGTCTTCCACTCCCCATCCTGACCCTGGAGGCCGACCAGCCCGAAACCATTGATGGCCGCACTCTCACCCGCCTGGAAACCTT
>JAFDMG010000100.1 GCA_019306045.1 Deltaproteobacteria bacterium
ACCCGCTTGACCGCCGTTTTACAGGAGAATCATGGTTCATCGTCTTGAAATTTACTACCGGCAGCCGGAACTGGATACCCGGGCGGCCCGGCTGCGGGAGCGACTGCTCGGTCTCGGTCTCGAAGACCGGTTGGCGAACGTCTGTCTTTCCGATGTCTACACCCTGGCCGGCGATTTCAGTCCTGACCGGCTGCGGGAAGCCGCCGACCTGCTTCACAACCCGGTGGTGCACCGCTACCTCATCGACGAACCCCGTGATCCGGGGGCTTTTTCCTGGGTGATCGAGGTGGGCTTCCTGCCGGGAGTGACCGACAACGTCGCTGCCACCACCAGGGAAACCCTGGCCGACGCCTGGGGGGGGCAGCTGCCGCCGGAAGCTGGCGTTTACAGCAGCCGGGTCTACTATCTGTTCGGCGACCTGACGGCGGCGGACCTGGAAACGGTCACCGCCTTCCTGGCCAATCCCCTCATCCAGCGGGTCCAGTGCCTGGAAGCCGCCGCCTACCGGCGGGCCGGCGGCCTGAAGCCGGTGGTGCCCAAGGTGGAGCTGGCGGCCGGGCCGGCGGTGCGGACCGTGGACCTCGAGCTGCCCGAAGAGGAGCTGCTGGCCCTGGGCAAGGAAGGCATCGTCGATCACTACGATGCCGACGGCCGGCCGGTGCGCCGGGGGCCGCTGGCCCTGGACCGGAGCTGCCTGGAAGCGATCCGGCAATATTTCCGCGAGCGGGAGCAGCGGCCGCCCACCGATGTCGAACTGGAATCCCTGGCCCAGACCTGGTCGGAACATTGCAAGCACACCATTTTTGCCGCCACCACCGATGAGCTGATGGAGGGCCTTTACCAGACCTATATCAAGGGGGCGACGGCGAAGATCCGGGCCGCCCGCGGCGCGGACGATCCCTGCGTCTCCGTGTTTGTCGACAATTCCGGCGCCATTGTCTTCGACGACGACTACCTGGTGACCGACAAGGTGGAAACCCACAATTCCCCCTCGGCCCTGGATCCCTTCGGCGGCGCCATTACCGGCATCGTCGGGGTCAACCGGGACACGGTGGGTTTCGGCCTCGGGGCCAAGCCGGTGCTCAACCGCTACGGCTTCTGTTTCGCCAGTCCCTTCGACCGGGAGCCCATCTACCGCTCTCCCGGCCGGCAAAACCCGGCCCTATTGCCCCGGCAGATCATGGACGGGGTGATCGAGGGGGTGCGGGTGGGGGGCAACTGCTCCGGCATTCCCACCACCCAGGGCTTCCTGGTGTTCGAACCCCGTTACAAGGGCAAACCCCTGGTTTTCGTCGGCACCGTCGGCCTCATTCCCCGGGAGATCAACGGCCGCCCCAGCCACCTGAAACAGGCGCGTCCCGGTGATTACATCGTCATGGTCGGCGGCCGGGTGGGGCTGGATGGCATCCACGGGGCCACTTTCTCCTCCGAGGCCCTGACCAGCGGCAGCCCGGCCACCGCCGTGCAGATCGGCGATCCCATCACCCAGAAGAAATTTTCCGACTGCCTGGTTAAGGAGGCCCGCGACCGGCAGCTCTATGACAGCATCACCGACAACGGCGCCGGCGGCCTCTCCTGCTCGGTGGCCGAAATGGCCCGGGAATGCGGCGGCTGCTACGTCGAGTTGGACAAGGTGCCCACCAAGTATCCCGGCATGGCCCCCTGGCAGATCTGGATCAGCGAGTCCCAGGAGCGCATGACCCTGGCGGTGCCGCCGGCAAAGTGGGAGGAACTGCACGATTTGTGCCGCCGCCGCGGCGTCGAGGCGACGGTGATCGGCCGTTTTGACGACAGCGGCCGCTGCCGGGTGGTTTATGCCGGCCGGACGGTGATGGATATTGACCTGGAGTTTCTCCATCACGGCCTGCCGGCCAAGGTGCTGCAGACCGAAAACTGCCGGGTGCGCAGCCGGCCGGTTTCCCTGCCGGCCTCCCTGCCGCTGGGGGACCTGTTCCGACAGCTGTTTTCCCGGCTCAACGTCTGCTCCCGGGCTTTCGTTACCACCCAGTACGATCACGAGGTCCAGGGCGGTTCGGTGCTCAAACCCCTGGTGGGCCGCCACCAGGTGGACAATTTCGCCACCGTGGTGCGGCCGGTCCTTGACCGGCCCCGGGGGGTGGCGGTTTCCCAGAGCCTCTACCCGGCCTACGGCGACCTCGACCCCTACCAGATGGCGGCGGCGGCCATCGACACCGCCGTCCGCAACCTGCTGGCGGTGGGAACGCCGCTGGAAAACATTGCCCTGCTGGACAATTTCTGCTGGTGTTCCTCCCACGATCCCCGCCGTCTCTGGCAGCTGAAGGAGGCGGCCCGGGCCTGCTACGAGGTGGCGGTGGCCTACGGCACCCCGTTCATCTCCGGCAAGGACAGCATGTTCAACGATTTTTCCGGCTTCGACGCCGAGGACCGGCCGCTGACCATTTCGGTGCCGCCCACCCTGCTGATCTCCTCCCTGGGAGTGATCCCCGAAGTCAGCCGGGTGCGCTCTTTTGCTTTCCAGCGGCCCGGCGACCTGCTTTATCTTTTCGGGGTTACCGGCGGCGAGCTGGGGGGCAGCGAAGGCTTGGCCATGCTGCGGGAAAGCGGCCTGGTGCCGGCCGGTGAGCTGGGGGTGGTGCCCGGGCTCGAGGCGGCCCGGATGCGGGAATTTTACCGCTGCTTCAGCCGCCTGCAGGCCGCCGGTCTCTGCCGTTCGGTTTATCCCCTGGGCCTGGGTGGCCTGGCGGTGGCGATGGGCAAGGGAGCCATGGCCCACGGCCGCGGCGTCCGGGTGGCGCTGCCGGCCGACCCGGCGCCGGTGGCCTGGCTGTTCAACGAAAGTCCGGGACGCTTCCTGGTCAGTATCGATCCGGGGCGTCGGCAGGAGTTCCTGGCGGCCGCCGGCGGTTGGCCGCCGCTGCTGCTGGGCGAGGTCACCGAGGAGCCGCTGATCACCATTGCCGCTGCCGGCCAGCCGCTGGTTCGGGAGCCGGTGGCGGAACTGCTGCAGGTTTACCACCGGACCTTTGCCGGTTTCTAGTTCAAGGAGCGCGACGACCATGAGCCAACCCCGGGTTTTGCTTTTGACCGGTTACGGGATCAACTGCGAGGAGGAAACCGCTTTTGCCTTCAGCCGCTGCGGCGCCCGCTGCCGGATAATCCATGTCAACGACTTGATCGCCGACCCGGCGCAACTGCGCCGCGACCAGATTTTCGTCGTCCCCGGCGGTTTCTCCTACGGGGATGACACCGGCTCCGGCAATGCCCTGGCCAACAAGATGCGCCACACCCTCTGGGAGGAGCTGATGAATTTCGTGGCCGGCGACCGGCTGGTGCTCGGCATCTGCAACGGCTTCCAGGTGCTGGTCAATCTCGGCCTGCTGCCGGCCCTGGACGGCCGTTACGGCGAGCGGCAGACGGCCCTGATTCCCAATGTTTCGGCCCGTTACGAGTGTCGCTGGGTGGAGCTGCAGGTGGTGGGCGGCAAATCGGTTTTTCTCCGGGGCCTGGAACGGCTCGCCCTGCCGGTGGCCCACGGGGAGGGGCGGTTTTACGCTCCCGACGAGGTGCTGCGCCGCCTGCAGCGCCACGGCAATATGGCCCTGATTTACGTCGACGAGCATGGCCGGCCGGCCGGGGGGCGCTTTCCCTGGAATCCCAACGGCTCGGTGCTGGACATCGCCGGCATTGCTGATGACAGCGGCCGGGTGCTGGGCATGATGCCCCACCCGGAGCGGGCGCTGCTGGCCAGCCACCTGCCGGCCTGGCCCGACCGCACCGCCCAGGCTTCGGCCCCCCGCTGGGACGAGCCCGGCCCCGGGCTGGCGATTTTTCAAAACGCCGTCGATTATTTCAGCTGATCCCGCCGATGCCGGAACTACCGGAAGTGGAAACGGTAACCGCCGCCCTGCGGCCCCACCTGGTGGGCCGCCGGTTCGTGCGATTGACGGTGCGGGTGCCCAAATTGCGGGAGCCGCTGGCGGTCGAGCGCCTGCAGGCGCTGGTTGGCCCGGAAATTGTCGCCGTTCGCCGCCGGGCCAAGTACATCCTTATTGAGTTTGCCGACCGGCAGGCGTTGCTTATCCACCTGGGAATGACCGGGACTGTGAGGATCGTGCCGGCGGCTGAGACGCTGGAGAAGCACGACCATCTGGTCTGGGAACTGGATGACGGCCGGAGCCTGCGCTACCACGACCCCCGCAAGTTCGGCCTGGTGGCCGCGGTCACCCTGGAAACCCCGGGGGGACTGCCCCCCTTCCTGGCCGACCTGCCCCCGGAGCCGCTGACCGCCGCCTTCTCGGCCGCCTACCTGGCCGGGCAATGCCGCGGCCGCCGCCGGTCGATCAAGTCCCTGCTGATGGACAACCGCCAGGTGGTCGGCGTCGGCAACATTTACGCCAGCGAAGCCCTGTTCCTGGCCGGCATCCGTCCCGACCGCCCGGCAGGAGAACTCAGTCCGGAGGAAATTGCCGCCCTGGCGGCGGCGGTCAAGGAAATTCTTCGCCGGGCCATTGCCGCCGGCGGCACGACTATCAGCGATTTCGCCGGGGTGGACGGCAGCGAGGGCCGTTTTGTCCGCCAGTTGCAGGTTTATGGCCGGGCCGGGGAAATCTGCCCGGTCTGTCGGCAGGCGGTCATTGAGAAGCTGACTCTCAGCGGCCGCTCCACCTTTTTCTGTCCCCGCTGCCAGTCCTGACGGCCCGGGTTCCGCCGGTCGACCGGCGAACCGCCTATTGTCAAAAGACTGCGGTTGTGGTAACCGTTTTTCATTATCCGGAACCTAATTCTGCCTGAAGGGAGAGATGACGATGAGCAACCGTTCCTATTGTCCGGTGAAAGAAGATACGGCCCTGATAATCGTTGATTTTCAGGATGCTATCCTCAACACTTTTGCCCCCCAGGTGATCGACCAGCTGAAACAGCGGACCGCCATGACCATCAGGATGGCCCGGCAGTTCGGACTGCCCATCATCGTCATGGAACAGTATCCCCAGGGGCTGGGGGCGACCAACGCCGAGATCAGGGAACTGCTGGGCGACGCCTACCAGCCGTTTGCCAAGAAGGTTTTTTCGGGCTGGAGCGTCATCGGCGAGCGAGTGGCGACCCTGGGCCGCCGGCAGCTGCTCATCCTGGGCATTGAAACCCACATCTGCGTCCTGCAGACCGCCATCGACCTGCTGGACCAGGGCTACGCGGTTTTCGTCCTCAAGGACGCCGTTGGCTCCCGCTATACCCTGGACTGGCAGACCGGCTGCGAAATCATGGCCCAGGCGGGGGCCAACCTCACCACCATGCAGACGGTGCTGTTCCATTTCATGGAAAAGGCCGAGGGGCCCGATTTCAAGGCGATGCTGCCCTATCTGAAATAGGGTGCTCATGTTTTTTACCGGGGATTGGCGAGGGTGCCGGCGGCCGCGGCTGCCAGGCCAGGGAAGGGGATAGACGTGGTTGACGAACGGTTCCGCCGCAAGGTGAAAAGGGCGGTGGCCGACAATTTCGACCAGAGCTGGGAGATCTACCAGGCTTTTGAGGCCCGGCACGGTTTTTTTTACCAGCTGGCCGTCGAACTGGCCCGGGCGGTGGGCGTCCGGCCGGGCTCCCGGGTTCTGGACGTCGGCTGCGGCAACGGCATCTCCTGCCGGGCGCTGGCGGCCGAGTTTTCCTGCCGGGTGCTGGGCGTTGACCTGTCGCCCCGCATGGTGGCGGCCGGCCGGCAGCAGCTGGCGGCCAGCGACAATATTGAACTGCTGGTGGGCGACGGCGAGCGGCTGGGGGAATTGCTGGCCGGCCGTATGTTCGACTACGTGCTTTATAACGCGGCGATCTTCATTTTCCCCGACCCCGAAAGCACTTTCCGGGAAGCCGCCGCCTGCCTGGCGCCGGGCGGCCGAATCGGCTTTTCCTTCTATCCTTCCCTGGAGGGTCCCACGGGCGAGGACTTGCTATTGCTGGCATTCACCCGCCTGGGGGAGCCGCCGCCCCGGTACCGGGTGATTACCGACTAC
>JAFDMG010000101.1 GCA_019306045.1 Deltaproteobacteria bacterium
CAGGACGATCTTTTCCAGCTGCCGCAGGGTCTCGGCCCCCAGCTCCGCCTCCCGCCGGTCGTACCACTCGTGAAGCCGCGGCAGGAATAGGTCGAGGAAGGTGTCCTTATTGCTGACTTCCTCCAGCAGCGGATCATGGGCAAAGTCGATCTGGAGGCCGAAGGTTTTCAAATAGGCGGCTTCCAGGGCCGCGAAGTCCCACTCCGCCGGCGGCAGCTTGTCGGGCACCACCTGGTTAAGTATGTCCTCGGCCACTTCATCGATGTACTCGAGGACCATTTCCTTGAGGTTTTCTTCCCCGAGGATCTCCCGCCGCAGGGCGTAGATAGTCTCCCGCTGCTTGTTCATGACGTCGTCATACTCCAGCAGCTGTTTGCGGATGTCGAAATTGTGGCCCTCGACCCGCCGCTGGGCGTTTTCGATGGCCTTGGAAATCATCGGGTGTTCGATGGGCTCACCTTCCTCGATGCCCAGCTTGTCCATCACCGTGGCAATGCGCTCAGAACCGAAAATCCGCATCAGGTCGTCGTCGAGGGCCAAGTAGAAGCGGGAGGAGCCCGGATCCCCCTGCCGGCCGGAACGGCCGCGGAGCTGGTTGTCGATCCGCCGGCTTTCATGGCGCTCGGTGCCGAGGATGTGGAGGCCGCCGGCCTCCAGGACCTGCTGGCGCTCCGCCTCGCACTGGGCTTCCAGTTCGGCCATGATCGCCGCTTTCTCCTCCTCGCTCATCTCCTCCTTGATCTTCTTCTTGGCCAGCATGGCGGCATTGCCCCCGAGGACGATGTCGGTACCCCGGCCGGCCATGTTGGTGGCGATGGTCACCGCCCCGTAGCGGCCGGCCTGGGAAACGATCTCCGCCTCCTTCTCGTGGAACTTGGCGTTGAGCACCTCGTGCCGGATCCCCCGCTTGGCCAGCATGCGGCCGAGCTTCTCCGAATCATCGATGGAGATGGTGCCCACCAGCACCGGCTGGCCCTTCCTGTGGCAGGCGATGATCTCCTCGAGGACGGCGTTGTACTTTTCCTTCTTGGTCTTGTAGATCATGTCCGGATGGTCGATCCTGATCATCGGCTTGTTGGTGGGGATGACCACCACGTCGAGATTGTAGATCTGCTTGAATTCCACCGACTCGGTGTCGGCCGTCCCGGTCATGCCGGCCAGCTTGTTGTACATGCGGAAATAGTTCTGGAAGGTCACCGAGGCCAGGGTCTGGTTCTCGCTCTCGATCTTCACCCCTTCCTTGGCCTCCAGGGCCTGGTGCAGACCGTCGCTGTAGCGCCGCCCCGGCATCAGCCGGCCGGTGAACTCGTCGACGATGATCACCTGGTTGTCCTTGACGACATAGTCCACGTCCCGCTTGAACAGCACGTGGGCCTTGAGGGCCTGGTTGACGTGGTGCAGGGTTTCGATCTGGGCCGGCTCGAAAAGGTTTTTGACCTTCAGCAGCTGCTCCACCTTGGCCACGCCCTTTTCGGTCAGCACCACCGTCTTGGTCTTCTCCTCGACCTCGTAGTCGGTGTCCCGGTTCAGGCGGGGAATGACCTTGTCGATGATGTAATACTTGTCGGTGCTGTCCTCCGTCGGCCCGGAAATGATCAGCGGCGTCCGGGCCTCGTCGATGAGAATACTGTCCACTTCGTCGACGATGGCATAGTTCAGCTCCCGCTGGACATAATCCTCGAGGCTGAACTTCATGTTGTCCCGCAGGTAGTCGAAACCGAACTCGTTGTTGGTACCGTAGGTAATGTCAGCGCCGTAGGCCTCCTGGCGCTCCCGGTCGTCCATGTCGTGGAGGATGACACCGACGCTGAGGCCGAGAAACTTGTAGATGGTGCCCATCCATTCGGCGTCGCGGCGGGCCAGGTAGTCGTTGACGGTCACCACGTGCACCCCCTTGCCGGTGAGGGCATTGAGGTAGACCGGCAGGGTGGCGGCCAGGGTTTTGCCTTCACCGGTTTTCATCTCGGCGATTTTGCCCTGGTGCAGGACGATGCCGCCGATCAGCTGGACGTCAAAATGGCGCATCTTCAAGGTGCGCACCGCCGCCTCGCGGACGACGGCGAAAGCCTCCGGCAGCAGGTCGTCGAGGTCCCGGCCATCGGCCACCTGCTGGCGAAAAACGTCCGTCTTGCCCCGCAGCTCGGCGTCGGAGAGCCGCTGGATTTCCGGCTCCAGCTGGTTGATCTGCTGCACCAGGGGCTGCAGGCGTTTCAGTTCCCTTTCGTTTTTACTGCCGAAGACTTTTTTGACAATGCCAAACATGAGTATATATCCTTAAAAAAAGAAAAATTGCGGGCCGCCGGCCCGTCGCGCCGGCCGGCAGCCGTTGTCCGCCCGGTTCACCGACCCGGCGGCCGGGTTTTCCCGGAAAATTCCACCCGCCACCCGGCAAAAAGCCCAGGTTGCACCGGCGGGAAAGGCGGTCGCGGAAAACTGTTTCCTGATTTGTGAGGCTGGGAAGACGGCGGCGGCAGCCGGCGGGCGGCAAAAGCCAGCGGGAAGAAACCGGCAGCCGCTGCCAACCGGGAGCGGCGGGAAAAGCAGGAAAAAGAAGCCGGGCCGGCCTCAGTTGACGAAATAGTTTACCGGATTGACGCTCTGCCCGTTGACCACCACTTCATAATGCAGATGGGGACCGGTACTCCTGCCGCTGTTCCCCACCAGGCCGATTTTCTGTCCCCGGACAACCCGGTCACCGATTTTCACGTAGATTTTCGACAAATGACCATATTTGGTCGCCAGGCCAATGCCGTGGTCGATGACGACCATCCTGCCGTAACCGCCGTTGTAACCGGCAAATTTAACCCGGCCGTCGGCCGTGGCCACCACCGGCGTTCCCCGCCGGTTGACAATGTCCACCCCCTTGTGAAATTCCCGCCGCCCGGTGAAGGGAGAAACCCGGTAGCCGTACCGAGAACTGATCCAGCCCCGCACGGGCATGATGGAGGGGGTAAAATTCAGCACGGTCTGTTTTTTCTGCAGGTAATCCTGCAGGTAGTCGCTGGCTCCCGCCTCCCCGGCCAGATTCAGCTCCAGCTCCTGCAGGTCGCGGTGCAGACGTTCGACCGCCTTTTTCTGGGCCGCGTCCAGGCTGTCGGTGGTCAACATGGCGGCTTCGGCATCAGGTCCGCCGATTCCCCGCCGTTCCACCTGTCCCGGCCGGGCCTCCAGGTTGGCCAGCACCCGGATGCGGGCGTTGCTTTCCTGCAGGGCCGTCAGCCGGTCGGTCAGTTCGGCCACCCGCCGGTTGAAGAAATCCAGCTGGGCTTCCATCTCGGCCGCTTGCTTGACCAGCCGGTCATAACCCTTGATGTTGTCCAGGTTGCTGACATAAAGGGAGATGGCCACCACCGCCCCGATGGCCAGGGCGATCATCAGGGGGATGATGCCCAGGGAAAGACGGCGAAGCCACCGGCGCGGCAGGGACAGCAGCGGCAAAGTGCTGCCGTCCGCCCGCTCGATCTGTAAAACTATCCTGTCTTTTTCAGCCGCCATATCATCCGGTCAGGTTTTCTCTGGTCGCAACTATCTCATTTTGGCGCATTTTATAGCAAATGACCGGGCGCATGTCAAACCATAAAGTGGCCGCCGGCCACGGCCGGCACCGGTTGAAAAACAATATACTAAAGTAATTAGAATAATTTACCGAACATCTCTTTAGTTTTACCCCGCTTCCGGAACCTCCGGGCAACCCGCAACCGCCGCCGGAAAACATCGATGATAACCGTCCTCAAAAAACCCGACCTCAGTGAAGCCGTGGTGGAAATCGTCCTGGAGGACGATGCCGACGAGCAACTTTCGCCGGCGGCGATCAAAACCATGCTGGCAGCCGAGGGCGTAAGCGCCGGCCTTGACGAACCGGCCATCGAGGTCCTGTGCCAGCAGGCGGCCGCCAACCCGGGCCAGAAAGTCAGGGGCACCGTCGCCCGGGAGCAGCCCTACGCAGCCACCAGGCAGCCGGAGTACAAATTTCATTTCGCCACCCGCAACGCCATCGGCAGGGTTCTCGAATCCGGCCGGATCGACTACCGCGACCGCGGACTGGTGAACTTCCACCCGGAAGGCACCGTCCTGCTGGAGATCATTCCCGGCAGCGCCGGCCGCAACGGCATAAAAATCGACGGCTCGGTCACCGAGGCGGAGCCGCTGGCGCCGGTGAAAAAAATCCAGGCCGGCAAGAACGTCAAGGTGGAAACGGCCGGCGACGGCCGCCTGGTTTACAAGTCCACCGCGGCCGGCCAGGCATGCCTGAACGGCACCCAGCTGGCGGTCGAAAACCTCTACGTGGTCGACGGCGATGTCGATCTTGGCACCGGCCACATCAAGTACCAGGGGCCGGTCCAGGTCACCGGCAACCTGACCAGCGGCCTGGCCATCTATTCCAACAACGACGTTTTCATCAACAAGCTGCTCGACGGCGGCACCGTCAAGGCCAAGGGCGACCTGGTGGTGGGCACCGGCATCATCGGCGGTCCGGACACCGCCATCTTCGTGGCCGGCAACATCAAGTCGGAATACATCGCCGGCCTGGAAAACTGCCAGGCCAAGGGCAGCATCGTGGTGGAAAAGCACATCATCAACAGCCGCCTGACCGCCGGCGGCGCCATCCGCTGCGCCGGCAAGATCACCGGGGAATGCCACATCGCCTCGTTCTCCGGGGTGGAGACCGGCGAACTGGGCTCGGAAGGTTCCAGCAAGATCACGGTGGAAGTCGGCTACGACCTCTTCATCCGGGAGAAGCTGCACAAGATCGAAGACATCATGCTGCCGATGGTGGAAAGGTCCATCGAGATCGTCGACCTGGTCGGCATGCCGGCCATCCTGAAAAAGGATCCCGCCCTGGTGCCGGCGGAACGGCGGGAAAACGGCGCCAGCCTGATCGACGAATACCAGCAGCTGGACGCCAAGATCGGCCTGCTGAAGAACAAGAAGAACGAACTGGAAAAAAAGATCGCCGCCGCCCGGCAGGCCACCGTCCAGGTGCACCGGGAAGTGCTGCCGGGGGTGGTGATTAAGATCGGCCGGGAGGTGTACCAGGTGGAAAAAGCCCTGAAAGGCCCCCTGGTTTTCCGCCTCGACCCGGCCGCCCGCAAAATTACCGTCGGCTGACCCCCCCTGCCGCCCGCCTACTTTACCCTTTACACCCTCCGCGCCGCTATGGTAAAAAACTCACATGCACACGGTGGGAATAGTCATCAAGCGCAACAAGGATCTGGCCCTGGAAGTCGGCGCCGAACTGGTCCAATGGCTGCGCCAGCGGCAGGTGGAGGCCGTCTTCGGTGAGGAGCTGGCCCGGGTCATTCCCGGCACCGCCGTCACCAGGAAACCCGACATTCCCCGCCTGGCGGACATCATCGTCGTCCTCGGCGGCGACGGCACCCTGCTGAGCATCGCCCGCCTGATCAACGACCGCGACGTCCCCATCCTCGGGGTCAACCTGGGGGGCCTCGGCTTCCTGACCGCCATCACCCTCGACGAGCTTTACGCGGTAATGGAAGACATCCTGGCCCGCCGCTACGAGGTCAGCCGGCGGATGATGCTGACCGCCCGGGTCTACCGGCAGCAGGAACTGATCACCAGCTACAACGTCCTCAACGACGTGGTGATCAACAAGGGCGCCCTGGCCCGGATCATCGAGCTGGAAACCACCATTGACCACCGCTACCTGACCACTTTCAAGGCCGACGGCCTGATCATCTCCACCCCTACCGGCTCCACCGGCTATTCCCTCTCCGCCGGCGGCCCGGTGGTCTACCCGACCCTGGACAGCATCGTCCTGGCCCCCATCTGCCCCCACACGCTGACCAACCGGCCGCTGCTGCTGCCGCCGGACGTCACCGTGGAGACGGTGCTCACCTCCGAGGGCGGCGACGTTTTCCTGACCCTGGACGGCCAGGTGGGGTTTTCCCTGCAGCAGAACGACCTGGTGACCATCACCCGGGCCACCCACGACATCAACATCAAGCTGATCAAGTCGCCCACCAAGGACTATTTTGAAGTCCTGCGGACAAAGCTCAAGTGGGGCGAGCGTTATGCTTAAAAACCTGAGCATCGTCAATTTCAAGCTCATCAAGGCCCTGGAAGTGGAGTTCGAACCGGGGATGACGGTGATCACCGGGGAAACCGGGGCCGGGAAATCCCTGCTGGTCAACGCCCTGGCCACCATTTTCTGGCAGAAACCGCGCCGGGAAATGCTGGCATCTCCCACGGGCAGCACCAGGATCAGCGCCACTTTTTCCCTGGCCGGGGGGTTCGTGGCCGCCGAGGATGAAATTATCGTCAGCCGGCTGCTCGGCTGGAAAAACGACCGGCTGCGGAACCGGGCCTATCTCAACGAACAGCCGGCCAGCGGCGCTTTTCTCGCCGAACTCGGCGGCCGGCTGCTGGAAATCGCCAGCCAGCACCAGCAGCAGGCCCTGCTCAAGCCCCGCCACCACCTGTTTTTCCTGGACCTGTTCGGCAACCTTGGCGAG
>JAFDMG010000006.1 GCA_019306045.1 Deltaproteobacteria bacterium
GTCGACGATGTTGTTGCTCGGCGCCTGGGCGATGTCCTCGCTGGTGATCACGGTGACATTCTTGGGAATGTCGCGCACCTCCTCCTCGACCCGGGTGGCGGTGACCACCACGTCCTCGAGCTGCAGGCGGGGCGCTGCCGGCGCCGGCTGGTCAGCTTCCGCGGCGGCAGCGGCAGCAGGCGGGGCGGCCGCTGCCGACCCTGCCGGCCCCAACAGCAGCAGCAAAAGAAGCAGGAGCGGCCAGGGCCGCGTTCTTCGTCCGTTTCTGCCCGTCAGCTTATGGTGCATGGAAAACCTGCCCGATAAAACGCAAGAAAGCTCCCCCGGCGAGGCGTGCGCCGGGGGAGCCCGTAAAGGAGGAAGGGTAGTAAGGTTACCGTTTTGTTCTTCTCCGGATTCCCACCAGCCCCAGCAGGCCGGAGCCCAGCAGCCAGGCGGCGCCGGGAATCGGCACCGGGGCCGTACCGTTGAGGTCGTCAAGGGCAAAATAGCCCGGGGTGTTCATACCCCAACTGCCGGTATCGCTGGAGGTCTCGCTGAACTGCAGCTTACTCACGTTGCCCAGGCTGCTGAGATCCACCCAGGTCCACTGGTCAACAATATAATCCTGGGAATTATCGGTGAAACGGTAATCAGCCAGGTAAAAAGGAACTGTGCCAGTTGAATTGCCGCTGGCATCCAGGCCGGTAATCGTCAACAGGAACCAGTCAGGATCATCACCGCTATCACCTCCAAATTTCTTGGCAAAACTGTCGCCATCCCGCATGGAAAGATAGGCATAGGTGGTATTGGTGACATACATGCCGCTGACCATGGTCGGCGTACTGTAGGATATGGTCGGCGGGGTGGTGTAACCCATGTAGGAAACCCCGTAGTTGGCGGAATTGTGACCACTGCCGGTAATCGCCGAATACTGGTTGGTAGAACCGGCGGTAGTGGTGTCGGTCATATTGGAATAGGCAAAGCCATCCCAGGAACTGTACGTAGTGTTATAATTATTGTTAAAATACGCCTCGCCGCTGGCAAAGCCGCCGGAGCCGTCCGCGCCATTCCAATAGCTGTCCGACTCCAGGCTCAGGTCATCGAAAGTGGAAACCGCCATCGCCGGCAGGCTGCCCAGCAACAACACAACCGCCGCCAGAGCCATGATCTTTTGCCATCTGCTTTTCATTGCCATTCTCCTTTTCCCCTTTTTCCGGTCCCGAAGTAAAACCGGGCCGCAACAGGTTGAACTTTTATCTCCACGCCCAAACAAGCCCAGCAGACCGGAGCCCAGCAGCCAGACGGCACCGGGAATGGGAACCGGCGCTTGGTGAATGACCCCGACGGCATCAAGGTCGAAACCGGCGCTGCCAGTGGTGGGATAGGGATCGTAAATTATGTCGCCGCTGGTATCATAATAATTCCCGTCGCCGACAATATCGAGGATCTTGACGTAGCTGACCGCATTCAATCCCAAGTCGTTCAGGTCAAACGGGGTGCCGTAACCCTGGCGATACTTGCCGGCGAAACCGGTTATATCGGTCGGGTCGACGGTGCCATAAGCACTTACCGGCGCGGCAGTCAACGAATCGTTGGCAAACCGGTACCAGTTGGTGCCGTCGGCGGAAACCTCGACGTAGCCCAGCTCCAGAAACTGGTCGCTGAATGAATTTTCAAACACCGCAAAGTCGTAGCCGTTGCCATTGACAATTGGCTGGGCAAAAGTCAGGCTAATTGCCCCTCCACGACCAAGACAGACGATGTCGCCGGAAGTCCCTTCGGCTTTGCCCAGGGCTTTGTCCGGGGTCTGCCACGTAGCATCCACCTCGGAACCAACATGGTAATCCTGCCAGCCGGTGGCCCAGGCGACAAGAGCCGGGTCATCCTTGTAAATCGCCGTGCTGCCCGACTGGCCGGCGGCCGGGGCGTAAGGCCCGGCGAAAGCGGGAGCAGCCAGCAGCACCACCAGGCCCAGGGTCGCCAGCGTCAACCACAGTTTACTTGTTTTTTCCATTTTTTCCTCCTGCCAAACTTTCCCCGGCCGCTGCCGCTGCCATGCCCGGCAAAAAAAATCCCGGAGACCAATTATCGGTCTCCGGGATCACCCTTTTTCATCCACGAGGACATGCCTCCGGCCACAGAAAAAACAAAACCGCGGCGGCCTGACAAGGCTTCAGCTTTGCAGCAGGTCTTCTGACTCCCGGCTCAAGCCTCCATCCACACCTTCCCACGCCCGGAGGGGCGCAGTGGCATCACGTGGACTTCGTCACCGGTCACAGCGGCGGGTCCGTTGCCGACTTGCACGGCATTCCCTTTTCTGCCCGCCGGCAGCCAATCTCCAGGCGGGCAACTGCAAAACCATTGTCAAAAAGCGGCCTGCCGATCACGACAAGCTTACAACCGGGGAAAGTAGCAAATTTCCCCAATGTTTGTCAAGAAAAAGCTCAAGTTTTTTTCGCGGCTGCCGATAGACGGCCGCCGGCCAGCGGGGGCAATTATCACCGCCGGGAACGGCTCCCAGCCGGTCGGCCCCTCAAAAGCCCCCGGGCCTCCTCGCTGGTGATCACGGCGACGTTCACAAGGGCAGAACCACCATCCAGGGCTCAGTTTCCGGCCCGGACCTGCAAACGATAGGAATTATAGCGAATTGTCCCATCGCCGAGGAGATAGCCGAAGTAGATGTCAGCTTCCAGGCCGTCATTGGCCGACAGGTCGATGGCAGGAGGCTGCCAAGAAGCAAAATCAAGCACCTCGCCGGCCACGGTCACCTTTTCTTGGACCAAGGGGGTGCAGTTGCCAGCGATACAGGCATACAGCAGCGCCGTGGCCTCTTTTCCCCGGTCAGCGGCGATGGTGCTCAACCGCGGGCGCAGAGCAGCGGGCCCCGGGGGAACGACAACCAGGTTATCGGCGGGATCAACGGCTTCCGGCCAGGTTTCAGCGGGCAAGACCGCGGCGGGGGCAGCCAGCACCGGCGGCGCCATGCCGTTAAAATCATCGAGGGCGAAATAGGCCGGCGTATTCATTCCCCACTGGCCATTGTCCGAAGAGGAGAGGGTGAACGTCAGCTTGTCGACTTCGCCCAGGCTGCTGAGGTCAACCCAGGTCCAGTCGTCAACGATATAATCCCGGGAATTATCATCGAAACGATAATCGGCCAGGTAAAATTCTTTTGTCCCCACTTCAACGCCATCCTTCCACCCCTTGATGGTCAGTTTGAACCAGTCGGGGTCGTTGCCGGTATCGCCGCCGAACTTCTTGGCATAGTCGTCGCCATCCCTCATGGACAGATAGGCGTAGGTGGTATTGGTAACATACATGCCGGAAATGGTGGCAGCCCGGAAGGCGAGCACCGTCGGCGGCATGGCATAGCCAAGATAGGCCACCGCGTAATTTTCACTGTTGTGCCCGCCACCGGTAACGGCGGCATACTGGTTGGCATAGCCGGGGGTGGTGGTATCCACCACGTTGGAATAGGCAAAGCTGTCCCAGGAACTATAGTCGGGGTTATAATTGTTGTAAAAAGCAAAGCCGCCGCTGACAAAACCACCATTGCCATTGGCGCCATTCCAGTAGCTGTTGGCTGCCAGGTCTAAATCATCAAAGGTAGCCACCCCGGCCAGGGCCGGCAAACTGCCCAGCAACAACACCACCACGGCCAAAACCATAATTTTCCATTTCATTCTCATGCTCCTTTTCCCCTTCGCAACCACTAAAATTATCAACCAACCAGTTTTATCACCACTATCAGAGTTACAGGTGCCGGTAAAGCCAGTATCAAGGCCGTCTTTGGAAATCATATACTCCGGCTGCAAAAAAATCCCGGAGACCAGTTGCCGGTCTCCGGGATCACCCTTTTTCATCCACGAGGACATTGCCTGCAGCCACAAAAACCTCGATGGCGGCAACCAGGCTTCATTTTTGCAGCAGGTCTTCTGACTCCCGGCTCAAGCCTCCATCCACGCCTTCCCACGCCCAGAAAGGCGCAGTGGCATCACGTGGACTTCGTCACCGGTCACAGCGGCGGGTCCGTTGCCGACTTGCACGGCATTCCCTTTTCTGCCCGCCGGCGGCCAACCGCCGGGCAGACAACTGCAAAACCCTGTCAAAAAACAGAACCTGCCACTCGCGGCAAGCCCGGAACCGGGGAAATAGCAAATTTCCGGACCGCCTGTCAAGAAGAAGAAAACACCGCCCGGCCGGCCCGGCCCGGCGGTGCCCCTCGAAAGCTCCCGGGCATCAGAAGATGTCGGCGGCAAAGATGTAGATGCGCGCCCCGGAAAGCCGCCAGCAGCCGGGGGCCAGCCCGGCTTTCATGCAGGTGTGGTTGAGGAACTCCTCTCGGCTCCAGCCGTACTCGGTAGCCACCTGGGGCAGCAGCAGGCCGGCGTAGCCCTGACACTGCAGGTAGATGCCGTGCACCCCCACCTGGATCTCGGCCGGGTCGTCGATCAGCCGCAGGGGGGTGAGCACTGAGATCTCCAGCTCCAGGCCGTCCAACTCCTCGGGGCGCAGGGGCGGAAAGCGGGGATCCTGGAAAGCGGCGGCCAGGGCCATCTCGCGAATGGTCGCCGCCAGCGGCCGGTCTCCCTGGATATGGCCAATGCAGCCCCGCAGGGCGCCGCCTTTTTTCAGGGTGACGAAAGCGCCGCGCTCTTCGTCCAGGTGGGGCGCCGCCGCCGGCGGCCGGGGCTCGGCCACTTTCCGGCCCAGCTTCTTCGCAATGGCTGCCCAGGCCAGCTGCCGCAAGTACTCTTTCTCCGCCGCTGTCAGGCCAAGGTCAACGCCAATTTTAGCACTCATCGGCCGCCTCCTCCCATCTCTTTCAGTCTTCCCGGCAGAAAACGGCCGCCAAGTAGCCCACCACCTGGCGCCGGTCGCCGGCGGTGTCGCCCGAGGTGCGGTAGTCCAGCACCCGACTGGCCGTGGCCCCGAGGCGGGCGGCGGTCAGCATCACCGCCGTCATCGGCCCGGCGCCGCAGGCCTCCGCCTGGCCGCTTTCCACCGTTTGCCACAATTGCCGGGGATCGTTGGCTTCGACGGCGGCCACGAGCCGCCGGTCGAGCAGCACCGCTTCTTCCTGGGGATGATAGTGGGACAAATCGGAGCTGGCCACCAGCAGCATGATCAGCGGCAGGAGCCGGAAAGCGGGCAGCGCCACCTGGAGAAAAGGCAGCTGCACCTCCAGGGCGTGCTCGCCGGCATGGGCCTGGGGCACGAAATGGAAGCCGTCATACTCCGCCTGCAGGCGCCGGGCCAACTCCAGATCCACCGGCACCTCTCCCAGGGGCGTCAGGTAGTCGCCGGCGCTGTAGACGGAAAAACCGGCAAAATAAGTGCGGTGGCTGGGTGAAACCACCACCACCAGGTCGTAGACCTCCCCCGCCACCTGCCGGTAGGCGCTGGCGGCGACGGGGCCCGAATAGACGTAGCCGGCGTGGGGGCTGACGAGGCCCACCACTTCGCCGGGCAGCTCCTGCCGCCGGGCCGCCGCCAGGTAGCGTTCAATTTCCGCCCGCAGCTGGTGCGGCTCGGCCGGGTAAAAGGCGCCGGCCACCACCGGCCGCCTCGGGGTTCCCTGATACATCCGCTCCTCCCTTCCCGGCACCGGGAAGCCAGCCGCCCTTCCCGCTTGCTTCCCGGGGACTAATCAAGTATGATGTCAGTTCTTCTACTGATAATTTATCATGCCGTCATCCCATGTCAAGGGCTGCCATGGACCGGAAAGAGATTCTCCGCCAGCTGGAAGAGCTGCTGGCCCGCTTCGAAATCAGGGTGGTCTACGAAAACCTCAGCGGCCAGGCCATCAAGCGCAAGCGCGGCCTCTGCCGCCACGAGAACGACTACCTGCTGATCATCAACAAGCGGGAAAAAACGGCGTTCAAGATCAACGCCATCTGCGAGGTGCTGTCCGGCTTCGACCTGGAAAGCATCTACCTGCCGCCGCAGCTGCGCCGGGTGATCGAGCGCCAGCGGCCGGCCAGCGGACAAAAAAAGGGGATCACCAGCGGGTGATCCCCTTTCACGTTTTGACCAGCCGCCAGTCTATTTTTCGACGATGGCGTCGGACGGGCAGACTTCAACACAGGAACCGCACTCAACGCACTTGTCCTGGTCGATTTCGTACTTGTCGCCGGCTTCGGAAATGGCGTCTTCCGGACATTCTTCCGCACAGCTGCCACAGGCCACACATTCGTCAGTGATTACATACATGGTCAAATCCTCCTCTGGTTATGCGGTTCCCCGCCGGGAACCAGATTATACTTTCGGCCGCCGCTCGCAAGGCGGCCGGCTTGCCCCTAGATTTCCATTACCTCTTTTTCCTTGGCAGCGATGATCTCGTCCACCTGCTTGACAAAGGAGTCGGTCAGTTTCTGCACCTCTTCCTGACCTTTCTTGTTCTCGTCCTCGGTGATCTCCTTGTCCTTCTCCAGCGACTTCAGCATGTCGATGCAGTCCCGCCGGGCGGCGCGGATGGCCACCTTGGAGGTCTCCCCCATCTTCTTGACCACCTTGACCAGCTCCCGGCGCCGCTCCTCGGTGGGCCGGGGCATCACCAGGCGGATCTGCTTGCCGTCGTTGGTGGGGTTGACCCCGAGATCCGACTTGTTGATCGCCTTCTCGATCTCGCCGATCATGTTGCTGTCCCAGGGCTGGATAACGATCTGCCGGCTCTCGGGCACCGACAGGGAAGCCACCTGGTTCAGGGGGGTCGGCGCCCCGTAGTACTCAACCTTGATGCCGTCCAGCAGCGCCAGGGACGCCCGCCCGGTGCGCACCCGGCTCAGCTCCCGCTTGAGGGCCTCAATGGCCTTCTGCATGCTTTCCCGGCCCTCGTCCAGGACCTCGTTGATCATCTCCAGGGCCATAACTACCCCCTTCCCACGTAGGTGCCGATGGATTCCCCGGCAATCGCCTTCCTGATGTTGCCCCGCTTGGTAAGGTTGAAAACCATGATCGGCAGCCGGTTGTCCATGCAGAGGGAGATGGCCGTGGTATCCATGACCTTCAGTCCCTTCTGCAGGACGTCGAGATAGGTCAGCTCGTCGAACTTGACCGCGTCCGGATGTTTCACCGGGTCCCGGTCGTAGACCCCGTCCACCTTGGTGGCCTTAAAAATGATGTCGGCCTGGATCTCCATGGCCCGCAGCGAGGCCGCCGTGTCAGTGGTGAAGTAGGGGTTGCCGGTGCCGGCGGCAAAAATGACGATCCGGCCCTTTTCCAGGTGGCGCACCGCCCGCCGGCGGATATAGGGCTCGGCCACCTCCTGCATGGAGATGGCGCTCATCACCCGGGTGTAGACCCCGAGCTGCTCCAAGGCGTCCTGGAGGGCCAGGCTGTTGATCACCGTGGCCAGCATGCCCATGTAGTCGCCGGCCACCCGGTCCATCCCGGCCTCGGCGGCCGCCAAGCCGCGGAATATGTTGCCGGCGCCGATGACGATGGCGATCTCGACCCCCAGCTGGCGCACATCCCTGATCTCCTCGGCGAAGGAGCGGATGGTGTCGCTGTCAAGGCCGTATTCCTTCTCTCCCATCAGGGCTTCGCCGCTCAGTTTCAGCAGCACCCGCCGGTAGGGAAGCGTCGGAGTCGCCATCGCCGCGGCCACTACTGCAGCTGCGCCGCCACTTCCGAGGCCAGGTCGCAGCTCCGCTTTTCAAGCCCCTCGCCCATAACGAAGCGGACAAAACGACGGATGCCGATGTTCTCCCCCGTCTTGGCGATCATCTCCTTGACCAGATCCTCGACGGTCTTGTCGGTGTCCTTGACAAAAGGCTGCTCCAGGAGGCAGTTCTCCTGGTAGAATTTCTCCAGCTTGCCGCTGACGATCCGGTCGACGATCTTTTCCGGCTTGCCGCTCTCGAGGGCCTGCGTGCGGTAGATCTGCTTCTCCCGCTCCACCACCTCGGCCGGGATGTCCTCGCGGCTCACCCCCTGAGGGTTGGTGGCGGCGATCTGCATGCAGATATCCTTGACGAAGGCCTGGAACTCGTCGGTGCGGGCGACAAAGTCGGTCTCGCAGTTGACCTCCACCAGCACGCCGATCTTGCCGCCGGCGTGGATGTAGGAACTCACCAAGCCTTCCGAAGTGATGCGGCCGCTCTTCTTGGCCGCTGCGGCGAGCCCCTTCTCCCGCAGGTAGTCTACCGCTTCCTCGACATTGCCCCCCTTCTCCTGCAGGGCCTTCTTGCAGTCCATGATGCCGGCTCCGGTTTTCTCCCGCAGCTCCTTGACCATTGCAGCACTGATTTCCGCCATTATCTTTATCCTCCGGATATTTTCCTGGTAATCGTTATTCCGCCGCCGGGGCCGCTTCCCCGGCCGGGGCTGCCGCAGCCGCCGGCGCCTCGGGTGCCGCGGGTGCCTCCTCGGCCGCCGCAGGTGCATCCACCTCGAGAGTTGCCGCCGCGGCCGCCTCCTCTTCCTTTTTTTCTACCCGCTCGACCACCGGCACCGGGGTCTCGTCGGCCGCCGGGGCTTCTTCGGCGGCAAAATCCTCTTCGCTCACCGAGCGCAGACGCTCTTCCCGCAGCATCTTGCCTTCCAGGCAGGCGTCGGCAATCCGGGAACAGAATAACTTGATCGCCCGGATGGCGTCGTCGTTGCCGGGAATAACGAAGTCGATGGGATCGGGATCGCAGTTGGTGTCAACGACAGCCACCACCGGAATGCCCAGCTTGTTGGCCTCGGCAATGGCGATCGCCTCCCGCTTGCAGTCGATGACAAAAACACAGGCGGGCAGCTTTTCCATATCCTTGACCCCGCCGAGGTTCTTTTCCAGCTTCTGCCGCTGCTTTTCCAGGGAAATGACCTCTTTCTTCGGCAAAACCTCGTAGGTGCCGTCGACTTTCATCGCTTCCAGGCGCTTGAGGCGGGTGATGCTCTGCTTGATGGTCTTGAAGTTGGTCAGCATGCCGCCCAGCCAGCGCTGGTTGACCCAGAACATGCCGCAGCGCTTCGCCTCTTCCTCGATGCTGTCCTGGGCCTGGCGCTTGGTACCGACAAAAAGGACGTCGCCGCCGCCGGCGACGATCTCGACCACTTCCCGGAAGGCCCGCCGGAAAAGGGGCACGGTCTTCTGCAGGTCGATGATGTAAATGCCGTTCCGGTCCCCGAAAATGTACTTCTTCATTTTCGGGTTCCAGCGCTTGGTCTGGTGGCCGAAGTGAACCCCGGCTTCCAGCAGCTGTTTCATGGTGATGATGGGGGCCATTTTTCTCTCCTGTTCTTGTTTTTGCCGCCGCTTTCCACCATCCCCACCGGCCCCGGCCGGCACAACGGAATGGCGCTGTTTTGTTGACGAAAGCGTGAGTTTTGTAAGCCAGAGCTTGTTACCACAAAGGTTGCTCTTTTGCAAGCCTAAAAATGGGCCGGGCGGCGGCGATATCGGCGGCGATCTGGGCCTTGAGGGCCTCCACGTCGGCAAAGGCCATCACCCCGCGCAGGTACTGGAGAAAATACAGTTTCAGCGTCTCGCCGTAGAGGTCGCCGTCGAAGCCGAGGATGTGCACTTCCACCGTCAGACCGGTGTCCCCGAAAGTGGGGTTGTAGCCGATGCTGAGCACCCCCTCCCAGCGGCGGCCGCCGTAGTCCACCCAGACGGCGTAGACCCCTTCCCGGGGATAGAGTTCGGCCTCGGAGCTGAGGTTGGCGGTGGGAAAACCCAGCTGTTTTCCCCGCCGCTTGCCGTGGCCGACCACCCCCTCAATGGCGTAGTAGCGCCCCAGCAGGCGGGCGGCGGCCCGGACCTCGCCGGCCATGATGTGCTGGCGCACCCGGGTGCTGCTCACCGGGCGGCCGTCGACAAGGAAAGTGGGGGCGGTGACGGTGACGAAGCCCAGTTCGTCCCCGAGGCGGCGCAGCCGGTCAATGTCCCCTTCCCGGTCGCGGCCGAAACGGTAGTTGTCGCCGACAATCACCGTGTGGACGCCCAGCTGTTCCACCAGCACCCGGCGGGCAAACTCCGCGGCGGAGAAATCGGCAAACTCCCGGGTGAAAGGGATGCAGACCAAAGCGTCGAGGCCGCAGGCGGCGATCAGGCGGATCTTCTTTTTCAGCGGCGTGATCAGGAAGAGACGGCGCTCGGGAAAGACCAGCTTCAGGGGGTGGGGATTGAAAGTGACGGCCACTGCCTGCAGGTCCAGATCTTCCGCCGTCTGCCGGGCCAGGGCGAACAGAGACTGGTGGCCGCGGTGGACGCCGTCGAAATTGCCGATGGTAATCACGGTGCTGCGGGCGGGGAAGCGCTGGGCCCAGAGATCGGAATATATCTGCATGCTGTCCCGGAAAAAAACAGGGATGTCTGCCGACAACCCTGGATAATGTTGACCGCCGCGGCCGCCTTTCGCCGCCGCGGCTCGCTGGTTTTGCCGCCCCGTCCTACTGCTCGTGGTTGAGATACTGGAAAAATTCGCCTTCGCTGTCGAGAACCAGGGTGGTTTTGGCCCGCAGGGCCTTTTCATAGGCCTGCAGGCTGCGGTAGAAACTGAAAAAGGCCTCGTCCTGGCTGAAGGACCGGGCGTAGATGGCAATCGCCTGGTTCTCGCCGGCGCCGCGGATCTCCTGGGACTTGCGGTAGGCCTCGGCGAGGATGATGGTTCTCTCCTTGTCGGCCTGGGAGCGGATCTTCAGGGCCTCCTCCTCGCCCTCGGAGCGGTATTTCTTGGCCTGCCGCTGGCGTTCGGCCTGCATGCGGGAATAGACGTGGTTTTCATTCTCGGTCGGCAGATCGGCCCGCTTGATGCGCACGTCGATCACCTTGATGCCATAGTCGGCGGCCGCCTGGTTGCTTTTTTCGGTCACCGTCTCCATGATCCGGCTGCGAACCTTGGCGACAATGTCGTTGAGGGTCTCCTTGCCCAGCTCCACCCGTAGCTCCGAGTAGATGATGTCGTCCAGGCGCGACTGGGCGCCGGCGACGTTTTTCACCGTCTGGTAAAAGCGCAGGGGATCGACGATCCGCCACTTGGAATAGTTGTCAACCACCAGGTTTTTCTTGTCGCTGGTGACGACCTCCGCCGGCGCCGCGTCGTAGAGCAGCAGGCGCCGGTCAAAGAAAACCACCTGCTGCAGCAGGGGAATCTTGTAGTTGAGGCCCGGTTCGGTCACCACCCGCACCGGCTTGCCCAGCTGCAGCACCAGGGCCTGCTGGGTCTGGTCAACTTGAAACAGCGCCGACATGGCCAGCAGCACCACCAGGGTAACGGCAATCACGACTACTCTGAACTTGTTATTCATTTCGCTTTTCCTGTTATTCGCCAGCCGCGGCTACTTGCCGCCCGCCGCCTCCCGGAGCCGCGCCGGGTCCAGGGGCAGAAGAGGCAGGAGGTTTTGCCGCACCTTGGCATCGATGATAATCTTGTCAACCCCGGCCAAGACGTTTTCCATGGTGTCGAGGTACATCCGCTTGCGGGTCACCGACGGCGCCAGGCGATAGGCCTTGAGGTTGGCCAGGAAGCGGGCGGCGTCGCCCTGGGCGACGTTGATCATTTTTTCCTTTTCGGCCTGGGCCTGGTTGATCAGCTGACTGGCCCGCCCCTTGGCCTTGGGCAGAATGTCGTTGCGGTAGCCCTCGGCCTCGTTGATCAGCTTGATCTTGTTTTCCTTGGCGCTGGCCACGTCTTTAAAGGCCTCGATGACCGCCTTCGGCGGGTGGACGTCCTGAAGCTGAACGGCGACGATGCTGATGCCGGCATCGTAGCGGTCGAGGATATTCTGCAGCAGGGTTTTGGTCTCCTGCTGGATCTGGTACTTGCCGACGGTCAGCACCTCGTCGATCATCGTCTTGCCCACCACCTCGCGCATGGCGGCCTCGGTGGCGTCGCGCACCGTTTTCGCCTGGTTGTCGATGTTGAACAGGTAGGCCACCGGGTCCTTGATCTGGTACTGGACGATGAACTGGGCGTCGACGATGTTTTCGTCGCCGGTGAGCATCAGGGATTCGCTGGGGATCGACTGGTAGCGGGCCGGCGGCCCCATGGTGATGGTGCGGAAGCCGATCTCCAGCCTTTTCACCTGGGTAACCCGGGGGCGGAGAACTTCCTCGATGGGGGACGGCAGGTGCCAGTGGGGACCCGGCTTGGTAGTGTAAACCGCCTTGCCGAACCGCTTGACCACCCCCAGTTCGTCGGGACCGACGATATAGAAGCCAGTGGCCAGCCAAGCCAGCAGCAGGAAAATCGCCACAATTCCCAGGCCGCCCGGCAGTTTGCCCGCCAGGCCGCCGCCGAGGCGCTGCTTCACCTGGCGCAGCATCTCTTCAAAATCCGGGGTCTGCGGCGGCCCGAAGCCGCCACCTCCCCGGTCATCCTTGCCGTTATACTCCCAGGGCATATTTTTCTCCCCTGCCACGACGCCCGCAACCGGCCGGCGGGAGCCATTCCATAAAAATTAGAGCCAAATGCTTGACAACCGGTCCACTATAGACCAACCGCCCCTTCCCGTCAACCGGACAAATGGCGCCGGCTAGGAAGCGTCCGGGGCAGGCAGCAGCGGCGCCAGGAAGGCCGCCGTCCGGCGGCCGATAAAGGCGTGGCCGGCCTCGCTGGGGTGCACCCCGTCAGCAAGGAAAAACTCGTAAGGATCTTCCAAAGCGGGCCACTCCCGCCAGAGATCCAGCAGGGGCAGCCGGCGGCGCTCGGCAACCGCCAGCATCTGCCGGTTGTAATCCTCGGGGGAACCACTGAAAAACCAGTCGCCGGCCGGCCTGACGGTGGTCAGCAGCACCGGCTGGCAGGCAATCTCCACCAGCGCCGCGACCACCTTTTCCAGGTTGTCCCGGAACTCGGCCAGCGGCGCCCCCATGGCCAGGTCGTTGAGCCCGAAGGCGATGGTGGTTATTTGCGGCCGGTAGCGGAGAACGTCCCGCCGCAGGCGGTGCCGGCCGCCAAAGAGGGTATCGCCGTCAACGCCGCTGTTGATCACCCGCAGGGGCAGGTCGGGACGCTGTTCGGCCAGCTGCCGGGCCATGACCTGCCGCCAGGGCCGGCGGACGCCGTAGCCGTTGGTGATGGAATCGCCAAAGCAGACGATGGTAAAGCGGTCCTCCCGGACCGCCGACCGGGAAAAAAAGCCGTTCATGGGCGAAAACGCTCCTCCTTGGCCCGCAATTCGGCCGCCGCCGGCCGCCCGCGGCCTCGGAAGCGGCGGGCCAGTTCCCGGGCCAGTGCCAGGTTTTCCTCCCCCCGGGGGTCGCTGGCCAGCAGCGCGGCGGCGTCAAAAGCGGCCAGAATCTCCCGCATGTTTGCCAGGCAGCGCTGCTTGTAGGCCGCCACCTCGCCGGCCGGCAGCCCGTAGCGGGAGACGTGCTCCAGGCGGCCGAGCAGCTGCTGCCAGCGCCGGGTCCGGTTGAGCAGCAGCATGGTGTTGAACAGGCGGCGGTTGACGGGAAAGGAAAAAATCGTCGGGGTGAGATTTTTCATCATCAGGGGATCGTTGTCCCAGCGCACCCGCCGGCTGATCAGATGGGCGTAGGGCCAGAGCTTCTGGGGCACCGTCAGTTCGAAGCGCATCTCCCAGTAAAGGTGCGGCGCCCCCTTGTGGCGGTAGTGCCGCACCATCTGGGTCGGCACGTAGCTGTTGTGGGCGACAACGTCGGCCGCCAGGTGGGCCAGGTAGCCATAGACAAATGCCTGGCGGGCCGGCGTGGCGGCTTTGGCAAAAAGTTCGAAAGCTACCGGCCAGCTGTGGCAGTGGCGCAGGGGGTCGACGAACTTCTTGCCGATAATCATGTCGGCGGCCACGTTGCCGTAAAGAAAATCATAGGGAAAGGCGGCCAGCAGGGAGGCCACCGGCAGCGGCAGCAGCTCCTTGGCGGCCAGCAGCTGCCGGGCCAGTTCCAGGTGGGTGGCCGGCCCCCAGGCATGGGCCGGCAATGCGGCGGCCAGCACGGCGCCGGCGACCAGCACGAGGATGAAAACGGCTTTTCTCCCGGCCCGGTTCATCCGGCCACGCCCTCCCCGATTACGGCTCCCCCATGGGCACCACTTCGGTTCCCGGGGGCACGACAAAACGGAAAAAACCGGCCGGCAGCGGCTTGGCCTGGGCCTGCCAGCGATAGGTGATGCGGATGCGGTTGGCGAACAGGTCCACCAGGCGGCTTTCCCGCAGCCAGCAGGTGTCCGGGTCGAAATCCAGCTCCAGGCTGGTAAACGGCTTGCCGGCCGTCCCCTGCTCCCGCGGCACCAGGCGGACGCTGATCGGTTCGCCCTGGCCGGGATGCCGCACCGTCACCTGGTAATCCCGCTCCAGGCTGGCCACCTGGCTGAGGAGGCGCAGCATCAGCCGGGCTTCCATCAGGCTGGCCACCTTGCCGATCATCACCTGCTGCAAATCGGCGTCGTAAAACCAGATGGTCTGCCCGTCGGAAACCAGGGTCTGCCGCGGCCGGACAAACTCCCAGCGCATCTTGTCCGGCAACTGGAAATAGACCTTGCCCCGGGAGACTTGGGGCTCGGCCACATCTGGCACCATGGCCCGCTGGACGAAATCGCCGACCCAGAGCCGCTTTTGCTGAAAAACCTTTCGGATGCGGGCCAGCAGCTGCTCCTGGTCGACCTGCCGGGCCGCCGCCGGCAGCGGCGGCGCCAGCATCAGGGCAGTCAGAACCAGGAGCAATCCCCGGCGGAAAAACCTACGCTTGCGCATGATGGTAAAACTCCTTTGCTTCAACGGGCCGTGGCGGCGGCCGCCGCTTCCCGGCCGGACTACAGCACCGGGGAAAAAACCCGGCAGATATCCTCGGCAAACACCCGCAGGCGGCTCCGGCCGGCCAGTTCTTCGCGGGTCACCACCCGGCTGTCGGCGATGACCCGGGTCATCACCGCGGCCACCGCGGCCACGTCGCCGGGGGAATAGAGAAAGGTCGCCAGCTCGAAATTCAGCTGGAAGCTGCGGATGTCCATGTTGACCGTGCCGACCACCGCCAGGCGGTCGTCGATGACGATCAGCTTGGCGTGGATCATCCGCGGCTGGTAACGGTAAATTTTCACCCCGGCCTCCAGCAGCTCCGGCAGAAAAGAGCCGCCCGCCAGGTCCACCAGCGGATGGTTGGAGCGCTCGGGAAGCACCAGCTTGACCTCCCGGCCCATGCGGGCGGCCAGCTCCAGGGCCGCCGACAGGGGTTCGTCGGGCACGAAATAGGGGCTGACCACGGCAATGCTCTTTTCCGCCTGGTAGAGGGCGGCCAAGACGCCGCTGTACAGGGGACGCTGGTCGGGATTGGCCGGGCCGTCGGCCACCACTTGGAGGATGCTGCCGCCCCCGGCCGCCGACTGCACCCCGGGGGAGTGGCCGGTCAAATCCACCTGCTTGCCGGTGGCATACTCCCAGTCGTACCAGAAAACCTGGCGGATATCGGTGACCCCGGCGCCGGCAACCTCCAGCACCACATCCTTCCAGCGCTTGCGGTAAACCCGCGGCCCCAGGTAAACCTTGGCCAGGTTCATGCCGCCCACCAGGGCCCGGCGGCCGTCGACGACGACGATTTTCCGGTGGTTGCGCAGGTTGGCCGACCAGCGGCTGCGCAACGGCATCAAAGGCAGGAAAATACCCACCTCGCCGCCGGCGTCCCGCAGGGGCTGGACAAACCGGCCCTTGCTGAAAAAACAGCCTAAAGCGTCGAGGAGCAGCCGAACCTTGACCCCCTGGCGGGCCTTGCGGGCCAGCAGGTTGACCAGCAGCCGGCCGACCTCGTCGCGCCCAAGGATGAAAGTCTCGATTTCGATGGTCTTCTCGGCCCCGGCGAGCATCTCCTCCAGCACCCGGTAGGCGGCCACCCCGTCGTCGATGACCCGGCAGCGGTTGCCGGCCACCGGCGAATAGGCCCCCGCCTTCTGCAGCAAGTCGCTGATCTTGCGCACCGGCGGCGGCAGCATGGCGGCGGCGTCGGGTGACAGATCCCGCACCGGCCGGCCGTAGTAGCGGTCCAGCTCCCGGACCACCTTTTTGATCCGCCGGCCGCCAAGGAAGAAGTAAAGGGGCACGCCGACGTAGGGGAGCAGGCCGATGGCCAGGATCCAGGCCAGGGTGGCCCCGGGATGGCGTCGTTCCAGGAGAATGCGGGGAATAAGGATGATCGCCGATACGTAGCCGACGATCTCCAGCAGGTGGGCGAAAAACCAGTTAGCCAAGCTCATGGACGGGCCGGAAGCGGCGAACTATTCCGCCGCCGGCAGGGCAAAATCCCGGCTGAAAACCACGCCGGTGTCCTTCTCGATCAGCTTCAACTGCAGCATGCTCGGCGTTCCCGCCTCGGCCGGGAAGAACAGGAAACCGTGGGAAATCCGCCAGGGAGGCATGTCCCGGTTGCCCAGGGAGCGCCGGTCAAGATCCTCCACCACCTTGTAGTGGGTTTCGTCCTTGGCGCCGCCGGTCATGGTGCCGGCCCCGGCCAGGACGCTGCCGGCGGCGGCGCCGACGACCGCCCCAGTGCCGGCCCCCCCAGCGACGTTGTCACCGGTAACCACGGCCACGGCGGTGCCGATGATCGCTCCGGCCACGGCGCCCAGGGCGCCGCTTTTGGCCGCCGGCCCGGCAATGCCGGCCAGCTCGCCTTTCTTCTCAATCCGCTCGTAGGCGGTCTGGCTCGGCAGAATATTGTAGGCCAGCCGCTGCTGGTTAAAGAGCATGGTCTGGGTGGTCTCAATCTGAAAAACGTGGTTGCTCTGATTGTTGATCACCACCTGGACGGGCAGCAGCCCGGCGCCGACGATGTCGAACCCAAAAGCCTCCTTGGCCTGGTCGCGGTCGGCGTAGCTGATGACCCCGACAATGGCGCCGTCGATGTTGACATGGTTGGGAATCTCGCTCGGCAGGCGAAAGCCCACTTCCTTCTTGGGCTGGGTGGCACAGGCGCCCAGCATGAATATCGCCGCCGCCAGCAGCAGGCATACCGATCTTTTTCTCATTTTTACTGTCCTTTCCTCAAGTTTAGCAAGCAAAAAAGCCGCCTCGTTGTCAATTCTCCGCCGCCGGTTCGCCACCCGGTCCGGAGTCGGCGGCCGCGGCAATGATCTCTGCCACCTCGTCGCCGGACAACACTTCCCGCTTTTCCAGGGCCGCCGTCAGCCGGTCCAGCACCGGCCGCCGCTCGCCAATGATTTTCCGGACCCGTCGGTGGGCGGCGGTGATCAGACGGCTGACCTCGGCATCGATCCGCTCGGCGGTTTCGTCGCTGAAGTTGCGCTCCTCGGCCACGACGCTGCCGAGGAAGGGGGAAACGGTTTTCTTGCCGAAGGTCCGCGGCCCCAGCTCCGGGCTCATGCCGTACTCGCACACCATCCGGCGGGCAATCTCCGTCGCCCGTTCCAAGTCGTTCTGGGCCCCGGTGGATACATCGCCAAAAGCCAGTTCCTCGGCCACCCGGCCGCCAAGGAGAATGGCAATCTGGTCTTCCAGTTCCTCCCGGGTGGCCAGGAACTTTTCCCGCACCGGCAGCTGCAGGGTGTAGCCCAGGGCCCCGATGCCCCGGGGGATGATCGACACCTTGTGCACCGGTTCGGCGGTGGGAACGCTCACCGCCACCAGGGTGTGGCCGGCCTCGTGGTAGGCCACGCGGTGTTTTTCCTCCTTGCCCATGGCGTTGTGCTTCTTCTCGGGCCCGGCGATAATCCGCTCGATGGCCTCCTCGAAGTCGGCCGTGGTCACCGCCTCCCGCCGGCGGCGGGCGGCCAAAATCGCTGCCTCGTTGGCCAGGTTGGCCAGGTCGGCGCCCACCAGGCCCGGGGTGCGGCGGGCGATGAGTTCCAGGTCAACGTCCGGAGCCAGCTGCAGCTTCCGGGTATGAATCTTGAGAATCTCCATCCGGCCCTTGAGATCGGGCTTGTCGACGACGATCTGGCGGTCGAAGCGGCCGGCGCGCAGAAGAGCCTTGTCGAGGATCTCCGGCCGGTTGGTGGCCGCCAGCACCACCACCCCCTTGCTGGCATCGAAACCGTCGATCTCCACCAGCAGCTGGTTCAGGGTCTGCTCCCGCTCGTCGTTGCCGCCGACCACCATCGGCCCGCCCCGCTGGCGGCCGATGGCATCCAGCTCGTCAATAAAGATGATGCAGGGGGCCTTCTGGCGCGCCTGGACGAAAAGATCCCGCACCCGGGCGGCGCCGACGCCGACGAACATCTCGATGAACTCGGAGCCGCTGATGCTGAAAAAAGGCACCCCGGCCTCGCCGGCCACCGCTTTGGCCAGCAGGGTCTTGCCGGTTCCCGGCGGCCCCACCAGCAGCACCCCCTTGGGCATGCGCCCGCCAAGACGCTGGAAGTATTGGGGATTTTTCAGAAACTCGATAACTTCCTCCAGTTCCTGCTCGGCCTCGTCGACGCCGGCGACGTCGGCGAAAGTGATCCCCGGCTCGTTGCTGGCGTGAATCCTCGCCTTGTGCTTGCCGATGTTGAGGAAATTGCCGCCCATGGTGCCCAGCCGCCGGGAGATGAACCCCCAGACGGCGAAGATGAAGAGCATCGGCAGCACCCAGCCCACCAGGAAGTCCCGCAGCCAGTTGTCGTTGTAGCGGACGGTGTATTTGACCCCGTGGGCGCTCAGCTCCTTGGCCAGCTGGTCGTCCCGGGGAGGCACGGTAATAAAACGTTTCGGGCGGCCCTGCCGGTCGTTGATCTTCAGGGTGCCGTAAATCTGCCGCTCGCCGAGGACGCATTCGGCCACCTGTCCGGCCCGGAGGTATTCCTGGAACTTGCTGTAGGGGATCTCCTCCCGCTGCACCGTCAGGGCGGCCTGGAAAAAATAGAAAAAAGCCAGCATCACCAGGAAATAGACGATGCTGAAATTCCAGGGGTTCTTCCAGGCCGGCTGTTCGTGGGGCCGGTTGATCTCAATGTCCGGTTCCGGCGGCTTGAACTGAAAGGCTTTCTTGGGCATAAAAAATCCTGCCGTTGGCCGGCGGTTCAGCGGCGGTGGTCCTCGATGATGACGATGGCGTTTTCTATCCGGCCGCTGTCGCTGATGAAAAGATTGAGCAGAAAACTGACAAACCCCATGATCAGGGAGGCGAAAACAGCGGAGAAAAAGCCGTGGACGACAAAACCGCGCACCACGTCCCCGGCGAGAATAATCATGATGCCGTTGACCACGAAAGTAAACAAACCGAGGGTCAGGATGTTGAGGGGCAGGGTCAGCAGCAGAATAACCGGCCGCAGAAAGGCATTGAGCAAACCGATGACAAAGGCGGCCACCAGCAGCGACAGGGTGCTGTTGACCTCGATGCCTTTGAGAATCCAGGCAGCCACCAGCAGGGCCAGGGCGTTGATCAGCCAGCGGATCAGGAAACCGGTCACCCGGCCTTCATGTTCACCATACAGCATTATTGACCTCCAGGTAAAATTGACGGGAACAACGGCAAAAGCAAGCCGTTCACTCAACAAGATAGTCACCGGACCGCCGCCCGTCAACCGGCTGTCTGTGGTTAACTATAACAACATCGGTCCCGGGACACAAGCTGTTTCCCGTTAAATTAGATATATTTAATCGGCATTATCGTGAATGGAAGCTGCCGGCAACCGGCGTGAACAAGAAAATGGCGCCCTTGACAAGGTGGACGCCGCCGGGCTAGAAGCAGAACAGGAGAACCCAACCACTTGAAAGGCAGGAAAAATGACTGACCCGCTGCAGCAGCTGCTGGCCGCTTACGGCTTCGCGCCGGGAGAGATCAGGCGGCTGGTGGCCGGCGGCCGCTACTGCGCCGTGCAGCTGGCCGACGGCCAGCTCGGCGTCTGTGCCACCCTCGGCAACCTGGTGCCCGCCAAACCCGCCGAGCTGGAGCCGCTCGATCTCGGCAACCTTGGCCACCGCATCGTCCTCAACGCCTATTTCAACGCCCGGCTGAACCACCGCGCCCCGGCCGGCGACCACCGGGACATTACCGAGGCGGTCGATTTTACCACCGCCCGCGCCCCGGTAATGATCGGCCTTTTCCGGCCGGTGGTGGCCCGGCTGGCCGCCATGGGCGTCAAGCCGGCGGTTTTCGACCCCCGCCACCCGCTGACGGCCAGTCCCTTCCTGGTTCCCGTTGACCGACAAGAGGAATACCTGCGGCGGGCCGACAAGGTGATCATCTCGGCGACCACCATTTTCAACCGCACTTTCACGGAGCTGGCTGCAGCCGCCGGGCCGGAGGCGGAGATCTACCTGCTCGGGCCCTCCACCCCCCTGGCCGCCGAACTTTTTGCCGCTCCCCGCCTCCAGGCTCTCTTCGGCGTCGTCTTCCAGCCGGACGACCGGCGGGTCCTGGAAGCCGTCGCCGCCGGCCGGGGCACCCGGAGTTTCATCCGCTTCGCCCGCAAGACGGTCCGCTACCGGGAAACCGGCGGCGGCCAGGCCTAGACCGAGCGGCGGAGCACCCGGATGTCGCCCCGCCGCATGGTCACCTTGCGGGCGTCGAGTCCCTCGATCAGGGGGATGACATACTTGCGGCTCAGCCCCACCATTTCCTTGAATTCCAGGGTGGTCAGCTCGGCATTTTCCCGGAAGTGCCCGACCACCATTTTCTCCAGGCGCTCGTAGGCTTCCCGGGCCAGGTAGCAGCCGTCCCTGATCCGCACCAGCCGGCCGTCCTTTTCCAGCAGGCTGATCAGGGGCCGCAGCTCGCCCTCGCCGACCTGCAGCCGGCCGGCGACCTCCTTCAGGTCGGGAAACTGCCAGCCGGCCTGCTGGTAAACCTTGAACACCGCTTCCTTGAGCTGCTGTTCGTCGGCCGCCAGGCGCACCTGATGCTCCGGCAGGCGGATGATCTCCTGTTCGAGAACCAGCTTTTTCTCCTTCAGGCACTTCTGCAGCAGGCTGTTGAAGAGGGCCGGGCTGAGCTGCAGCCGCGACTTGATCTCCTCCTTGAGAATGCCGGGGCGCATGGGGTTTTGCCGGTGGTAGGCGGCCACCATGGCCGCCATCTCCTCCTGCAGGCGGCGAAAAAGGTCGCCGTCGATGTAGCTCTGCTTTTCCTGCTCGAAACGAAAAATGCGGCCGGCCGAGGACAGCTCGTCAAGGATGGCCTTGAATTTCTTGCGGCCGAGGTTAAGCCGGCCGGCCAGCTCGGCGGCGCTGAGGCCGGCGGTGCCGCTGGCGGCAATCATGATGGCCACCACCTCCGCCATCTCCCCCCGGCGCAGCCGGTCCAGCACCGGCAGCAGCCGGTCGTACTCCCGGAGACGGTGCTTGCGGGGATGGGGATCAAGCACCCGGCCGCCGCCCATGGTCTCCTGCCAGGCGAAGCTGCGCAGCACCAGGTGGTCGCCGTAAAGCACCACCGTTGGCGTATCCAGCCGCAGCTGGACGTAGGCCGACTCTCCCGGGTTGACCGGCTGCCCCGAAAGGGAAACCACGGTGGCCATGATGGCCGCCGTGCCGCTGTGAACCATCATCTTGCTGCGGGGCTTCAGGGGCACCGAGGCCCCGGGCAGGTGAAAATAATCGAGGTCGATCATCGAGGTCGGCCGCACGGTATCCGGGTGAACAAGGATCTCGCCCCGGACCACCTGGGATTTTTCCAGCCCCTGGAGGTTGACGGCCGTCCGTTCGCCGGCGGCCGCCGTTTCCCGGGAGCTGCCGTAGGTCTGGATGCCCCGCACCCGGGCCCGCAGGCCGGCGGGCAGGATTTCCACCTGGTCGCCTACGGCCACCGCCCCGGAGAGAGTGGTGCCGGTCACCACCGTCCCAAAACCCTTCATGACAAAGGCCCGGTCGACGGGCAGCCGGAAGGGGCCGCTCAGGGGCCGGTCTTCCACCGCCGCCGCCAGCCGCATCAGTTCCGCCAGCAGCTCCTCGATCCCCTCGCCGGTGACCGCCGAGACCGGCACCAGCGGCGCCGCGGCCAGGAAAGTGTCGGCCACCACCCGGCGGATGTCGTCGATGACCAGCTCCCGCCACTCGTCGTCCACCAGGTCGGTCTTGGTGAGGACGATCAGGCCCTGGCGCACCCCCAGCAGGCGGCAGATGTCCAGGTGCTCGCGGGTCTGGGGCATGACCCCCTCGTCGGCGGCGATTACCAGGGCGACAAAATCAATGCCGGCCGCCCCGGCCACCATGTTTTTGATGAACCGCTCGTGGCCGGGAACATCGACAATGCCGATGGACTGGCCGTCGGGCAGGTCCAGGTGGGCAAAACCTAGTTCAATGGTGATGCCGCGTTTCTTTTCCTCTTTCAGCCGGTCGGTGTCGATCCCGGTCAAGGCCTTGACCAGCGTGGTCTTGCCGTGATCCACGTGGCCGGCGGTGCCAAGAATGATCCTCTGGCGATTTACCGCTTCATCCATTGTTCACCTGCACGGTTGGCAAAAATTCACCCCCTAATCCCGGGCCCGGCAGACGGACCGGTGCGCCAGGAAGAAAAAAACCAGGCCGATGACCAGCAGGAGCACCAGCGGCAGGGCGGATGCCGAGCGGCCGTAGGCCCCGCTGCGAATCAGGTAGGAGGCATGGGTCAGGGGCAGGGCCTGGAGCAGCACCTGCACCCAGGACGGCATCCGGTCCACGGGGAAGAAGGTACCTCCGAGAAAGGCCATGGGCGTGATAATGAAGTTGAACAGCATCGCCTGGTCGGCATGGGACTTCACCAGCATGGCGGCCAGCACGGCCAGGGAGGCGAAAACAAAGGCGTTGAGCAGCACCCCGGCAATGAACAGGGGGTGGTAAAAAGCCAGCTGGACCCCGAAAAGGGTGGCCAGGAGGACGATGATAAACACCGACATCACCGCCTTGGCCATCCCGGCCAGCACCTCGCCGACCACGTAGGCCAGGTCGGAAATCGGCGCCGCCTGGAACTCCTCGAAAATTTTCCAGTAGAAGCGGGCGATGTTGATCTCGCCGGCAATGCCGAAGGCCTGGTTCATGGTGCCCATGGCCACCAGGCCAGGTATGAGGAATTCCAGGTAAGTGTGGCCGTCCACCCGCATCCCCTTGCCCACCCCAAGGCCGAAAGCCACCAGGTACAGGGTCGGGGAAACCGCCATCGACAGCAGCACCTTTTTTCCCCGGCTGCGCAGAATCAGCATCTCCCGGCGGAAAATCGCCAGGCTGCCCGCCAGGGGAGCAACCTTGGCCGCTGCCGCCGTTGAGGGTCGTTCCCGCATCACGCTTCCCCCGCCACTTTGCGGCCGGTCAGGGCCAGGAAGGCATCCTCCAGGTTGACGCGCCGGATGGTCACCCGACCGGCAACGGCGGCTGCCGCCTGCCGCGCCGCCTCCCGGTCCGGGAAGCACTCGGTGCGCAGCTCGTTATCCACCAGGTAGTCCACCGCCCAGGCGCCCATCCGCTGCACCAGGCGGTCCGGCCGGTCGACGGTGACGATCCGGCCCCGGTCGATGAAGGCCACCCGCCCGGCGAGGTATTCCGCCTCCTCGATATAGTGGGTAGTGAGAAAAATGGTGGTCCCCTCGCCCTGGATGCGGCGGATGATCGACCAGATCCGCCGGCGAATGGCGGCATCGAGGCCGACGGTCGGTTCATCCATGAACAGGATGCCGGGACGGTGCATCATCGCCCTGACGATCAGCAGCCGCCTTTTCATGCCGCCCGACAGCTGCTTGACCGGGGTTGCCGCCCGGTCGCCCAGTTCCACGTAGGCCAGCAGTTCGGCGATGCGGGCCCGCCGGTCGGCCGCCGGCATGAAAAAGAAACGGCCGTGGAGGTCGAGGTTCTGGTAGACGGTAAGCTCGGTGTCGAGGTTGACCACTTGGGGTACCAGGCCCACCTGGCGCTTGGCCGCCGCCGGCTGGGCGGCGATGTCCAGGCCGCCGAGCAGCACGGTGCCGCCGTCCCGGCGGGTGAGACCGGTCATGATCCTCACCATGGTGGTCTTGCCGGCCCCGTTGGGGCCCAGGAGGGCGAACAGTTCGCCCCGGTCCACCTGGAGATCGACGCCGGCCAGCGCCTGGAGGTCGCCGTATTTTTTGGTCAGGCCCGCAATAACTATCATCTGTGCCCGTTGCGGCGGCGCCCTGACGGGCCGCCGGAAAAACGCCATGTTCACCGTCGCGGCCGCCGGCCCGGGGCCATACGGCCGGGCAGGCCGCCGGCGCAAACCGGCACCAAAGCTAGCACAAATGGTGGGTGGGTGTAAAATGAAAAATCGGCGGGGTCACTCCTGGAGGAGTTCGGCCACCAGGGACAGCAGGGCCGCCATTTCATAGGGTTTGCCCAGGAAGCCGGCAAACCCGTGCCGGCGGTAATTGACCAGGAAATCGTTGTTGCTGTAGCCGCTGGAAACGATGGCCTTGACCTCGGGGTCGATTTCCCGAATGATCTTGATCGCCTCGGCGCCGCCCATGCCGCCGGGAATGGTCATGTCCATGATCACCAGGTCGAACTTTTCCCGGCGGTACTTTTCGATTGCCGCCTCGCCGTCGGCGACGGCAGTCACCTGGTAGCCCCGGGAGCCCAAGGTTTCCACCAGCAGCTCCCGGATGAAATCCTCGTCGTCCATGACCAGGATGCGCGCCGGGGCCGCCTTCTCCACCTCCCGGGCGGCGGCCGACGGCGCCTGCTGGGGCACCGGCTTGGTGGTCGCCGGCAGGTAGACGACGAACTCCGTGCCGGCGCCCTCTTCAGAACTGACCTCGATATGCCCCCCGTGACGGCTGACGATGGCATGGGTCACCGACAGGCCGAGGCCGCTGCCGGTTTCCTTGGTGGAAAAGAAAGGATCGAAGACATGTCCCTGGAGTTCGGCCGGGATGCCCTGCCCCTCGTCGCGGACGGCGATGGCCACGTAGCTGCCGGCCGCCAGGGGCAGGATCGAGCCGCCGCCGGTCCGGTGAACCATGTTCCAGCAGGAAATAAAGAGGTTGCCGCCGCCGGGCATCGCTTCCTTGGCATTGATGGCCAGGTTTTGGATCACCTGGCTGATCTGGCCGGGATCGGCCTCGATATTCCACAGGTCATCGGCAAAATCGGTATGCAGGGCCACCTTGGAGCCCAGGAGGGAGAACTCGGCCGACTCGGCAATGATATCCGGCAGGAAAGTAGTCTTCTTGATTGGTTCGCCGCCCTTGGCGAAAGTCAGCAGCTTGCAGGTCAGGTCCGAGGCCCGCTGGGTGGCTCTCAGGGCTTTCTGCAGGTTGGCGTAATAGCGGTTTTCCGGCGGACAGACCGCCAGGGCCAGGTCCAGGTTGCCCATGATGCCGGTCAGCAGGTTATTGAAATCATGGGCAATGCCGCCGGCCAGCCGGCCGACGGTTTCCAGCTTGCGCAGCTTGAAGAGTTCCTCCTGCACCCGCTCGGCATTGGTGACATCGCGGAACACCAGCACCGCCCCCGTCAGGGTGCCGTTGTTGTCCCTGATCGGCGCGGCGCTGCTGTCGATCTTGTAGCGCCGGCCATAGCGGGAAACCATCAGCAGGCCGCTGCTCTGCAAGGTGGCCGGCACGTTACTCTTGAGCACCTCCACCAGGGGGTTGATCAGGCCCTGGCCGTTTTTGTCGACCAGCTCCATGATTTCATCAATGTTCAGGCCCCGGGCCTCGTCGACAAACCAGCCGGTGAGGCTCTCGGCCACCTGGTTCATCAGCACCACCCGGCCGGCCAGGTCGGCGGTAATTACCGCGTCGCCGATAGAGTCACCGCCAGCTGCTCCCGCTCCTCGATCAGCATTTTCTCCAGATCCTTAAAGGCGGTGATGTCGCGCCAGTTAACAAAGATGACCGGCCGGTCGCCGAAGCTCATCAGGGTCAGGGAAACATCGGCCCAGAAAGGCTGGCCCTCGAAATCCTGGTGCAGCCACTCGAAACGGTGAAAACCTTTTTC
>JAFDMG010000102.1 GCA_019306045.1 Deltaproteobacteria bacterium
TTGACCACCGGGGCGTCCGGCTGCCGGTAAAGGGCGGCCCGCAGTTCCTGGGCCAGGGTGCCGCCGGCGCCGTAGGAAAGGGCCCGGTTGAGCACCACCAGCTGCTTTTTCCCCGCCGCCAGCCGGCGGACCGCGGCGGCGGGAAAGGGCCGGAACAGGCGCAGCTGCAGCAGGCCCACCGCCCGCCCAGCCTGCCGCAGGCGGTCCACCGCCACCCGGGTCGTGCCGCAGAGGGCCCCGGCGGCACAGAAAACCAGTTCGGCGTCTTCGAGACGGTAGCCGCTGACGGCGTCGTAGCGGCGGCCGAAGCGGGCCGCAAACCGGCGGCAGCCGGCCTGGTACAGTTCCACCGCCTGCTCCATGGTCCGGGCCAGGCCCTTTTTCAACAGGTAGAAGCTGTCCGCTGCCGTCGCCGCCCCGAAACTGCGGGGGTTTTCCGGGTCGAGAAAGCAGGTCGGCGTGAAGGGCGGCAGAAAGTCGTCGACCGTTTCCTGGTCCGGCAGCAGCAGCGGTTCCATGGTGTGGGAGAGGATGAAGCCGTCGATCATCACCATCACCGGCAGCATCAGGCGCTCGCTCAGCCAGTAGGCGATAATGATGGTGTCCAGGGCCTCCTGGGCGGTTTCACAGTAGAGCTGCAGCCAGCCGGTATCCCGCTGGGCGAGGCTGTCGCTCTGGTCGGTCCAGATGTTCCACGGCGCCCCCAGGGCCCGGTTGGCGTTGACCATCACCAGGGGCAGGCGGGAACCGGCAAACCAGTGGAGGACTTCGTGCATCATCGCCAGCCCCTGGGAACTGGTGGCCGTGAAGGCCCGGCTGCCGGCGGCCACCGCCCCCAGACAGGCGGCGATGGCCGACATCTCCGACTCCACCTTGATGAACTCGCACGGCAGCTCGCCATGGTCGACCATCTCCGACAGGGTTTCGATAATGTGGGTCTGCGGGGTAATCGGGTAGGCGGAGATCACCGCCGGCCGGCAGAGGCGCACTCCGTGGGCCACGGCGTCGCTGCCAAGCAGCATCTCGCGCCGGCCGTTTTCCTGGGTCTGCCTGGCCATCCTATTTCTCCTCTTCCATGGTGATTACCGCCCGGGGGCAGGAAGCGGCGCACAGGCCGCAGCCCTTGCAATGGTCCAGGTCGATAAGCACCGGGTTCTGCGGTTCACTTTCATCGATAGAAATCGCCAGGTCGGGGCAGAAAAACCAGCAGACGCCGCAGGCGGTACAATAGCCGCAGCTGAAACAGCGCTCCGCCTCGGCAATGAGCTCTTCCTTGTCGACCGGGGGACAGACCTCGGCAAAACCGGCCAGGCGCTCGGCCGCCGGCAGTTCCGGCACCACCAGGGCGGGCCGGGGGGGACAGTAATCCAGGTGCAGGTCGGCAAAATCTACCACCGCCTCCGACGATGCGGCCCCGGAGTCTTCGGTAAGTGCCAGCCCCAGGCGGCGCTCGATTTCAGCGGCCGCCCGCCGGCCGCTGGCCAGGGCGGCGGCCACGGTGGCCGGGCCGCCGGCAAAATCACCGCCGGTCAATAAACGTTCGTGGGCCGGCGGCGTCCAGCGGGGCTGCTGGCCGACGGCAACCACCACCCCGTCCACCTCCAACTGGCCGGCCGGTGCACCCGGCATCACGGTCCGGTCGGCGCCGGCGCGGCTTTCGCTGAGTTCCAGCAGCAGACGGCCGTTCTGCCGGGTGGTCAGGCCGGTAACCAGCCGCCGCTCCCGGATCACCACTCCCTCTTCCAGGGCTTGGCGGCGTTCATCCTCGTAGGCCGGCATCTCCTCCCGGGTGCGCCGGTAGATGATCTCCACCTGCCGGCCGTGGCGGCGCAGGGAGCGGGCGGCGTCAATGGCGGCGTTGCCGCCGCCGATCACCGCGAAACTTTCTCCGGGCGGCGGCGCTTCGTCGACGGCCAGGTCGGCCAGCAGTTCCAGGGCGCCATAGACGCCGAGCTGGCCGGCGAACGGGGTCGGAATCACCGCCTGCCCAAGGCCGGGGGCCCAGAAAACAAAATCATAGGCGGCCAGCAGCCGCTCCAGGTAAGCGGCGTCGACTTCCTCTCCCAGGCGCATCTCGATGCCGAGGGAACACACCAGGTTGTCAATCTCCCGGTCGAGGATGTCCTTCGGCAGCCGGTAGGCCGGAATGCCGTAGCGCAGCAGGCCGCCCGGCGCCGGCCGGCGTTCGTAAACGCTCACCCGGATGCCGTCCCGGGCCAGGAAAGCGGCGGCCGCCAGGCCGGCGGGGCCGCTGCCCACCACCGCCACCCGGGACGCCAATCGGACTGAAGGCGCCGGCAGGGGAACGTCAAGGCCGTAGTCGCCAAGGAAACGCTCCAGGCTGCCGATCATCACCGGCTGGTCGAACTGCCGGCGATTGCACTGCTGCTGACAGAAACGGGGACAGACCCGGCCGGTGACCGCCGGCAGGGGATTGTCCCGCCGCAGGGCGGCGAGAGCGGCATCCAGATCGCCCCGGACCAGGGGCTGTACATAAGCGGCGACTTCCACCCCCAGGGGACAGGCCTGCCGGCAGGGGGCGGTCAGCCGCCGGGTCCGGGGGCGGAAAAACTTCCAGTTGCCGGTCAGGTTGGCCTCGGTGGTGGTCATGGAGACGGGGAAATCCTTGATTTCTCCCGGAGCGATCAACTCTTCATATTTCAGGGTTTCCATCACCTGCTCCCGGGGGGCCGGGCAACCCGGCCGCCAGCGACAAAAATTCTACTGCGGTTGACACTCGTACACCGGCAGCCCGGCCGCCTGCTCCCAGGCCGCCCGCATGGCGGCCTCGTTTTCGGCTTCCCGGGCCGGGATGAAACGGGGCAGCGCCCGGGCGAGGCTGTCGATGTCCACCAGGCCGCTGAGCCGGGCGAAAGCCCCCAGCACCGGGGCGTTGATCAGCGGCATGATCCGGCTGCCGAGCTGGTATTCAAGGGCGATCTGGTTGATATTCATGGTCGCCACCCGGCAGCTTTCCTCGAAAAAGGAGAAATGGGCCGCCGGTTTCTCGGTGTTGATGAAAATCAGGCCGCCGGGGCGGATGCCGCTGCTGACCCCCACGGTCTCCGCCAGCCGGGCGGCCATGACAATGACATAGTCCGGGTTGACCACCTGGCAGCGCAGGTTGATGAAGCGGTCGTCCACCCGGACATAGGCGGCCACCGGCGCCCCCCGGCGCTCGGCGCCGAAAGTCGGAAAGGACTGGGCAAACCGGCCCTCGAGAAAAAAGGCGTAGGAGAGAATCCGGGAAGCGATCACCGCTCCCTGGCCGCCGCGGCCGTGAAAACGGATTTCCAGCATTTTCATCTCCCGGCAGACCGGCCGGCGCCACCCGGACGGGGCGGCGGCGAACCGGGTTTAACGATGATAGATCACCACCAGCGCCTGGCAGGGTTCCTCCCCCAGGCCGCGGAAGCCGTGCAGCAGATCCGACTCAAAGTAGAGGCTGTCGCCTTTCTCCAGCACGATAGTTTCGTCAGGGCTGGAAAATTCCAGCCGGCCGCTGAGGACGAAGACAAACTCCTCCCCCGGGTGGTTGAACCTGATGACCTCCTCGGCCTCCTTGACCTCGAAGGTAACCAGGAACGGCTCCATGTGCTTGAAGTTTTTCCGGTGGGCCAGGGATTCGTAGGTATAGCCCAGGGTAGCCTTGCCCTGCACCTGGCGCCGGGGCGACACCAGCCGCTCCGACCGCCGGACCACGGCCACCCGGCGGTCGCTGGCCTTGTCCTGGAAGAAATAACTGATGTCGGTGTGGAGGCTGGCGGCAATTTTCAGCAGGGTGGAGATCGGCGGCGACACCTGGTCGTTTTCAATCTGGGAAATCAACCCCTTGGACAGCCCCGCCTTGGCGGCCAGCTGCTGAATGGTCAGCTGCTTCTCCTGGCGGATGCGCCGGACCTTGCCGCCGATCGCCAGCTCCTGCAGGCCTTTCTGCATTGATTTCGGCATCTGTCCCTCCCGCTCCTTGTTTATTCTAACTAAATAATGGTTTAACAATAATGAAAAGTCAAGGAGAAATCTTCCCGCCCGGCGGGAAAAAACCCTTGAAAAAAACAGTATTCTATGAGATAGCCTGAGAGAATTTTTGCCGTCCGGGCACCACCGGCCCGGCCCGGAAAGCGGGTGCGGCCGGCCGCCGGGAGAGGGGAAAACCGGTAGCTGCCTTTGGCAGCCGGTCCGGACGTTTAACCGCCGCCGGGCGGGAAAAGAGCGAAAGCCATCAACTTGATCGGGGGGGATAATGAAGAGAAAATCGCTGGTTATTGCGTTGCTCAGTCTGCTGTTGCTTGCCGGCTGCGGCTGGCACATGCCTTTTTTCGGTGACAAGGACAAAAAGGCCGAACAGGATCAGCCGGTGGTCCAGGAAACCGGCAGCCAGAACGAACAGCCCCAGTACAGCGGGGTCAACAACAACATGAACCAGCCGCCGGCCTACCCGGCGCCCGGTCAGCCTGGCGCGCCGCCGGCCCCGAACAGCCCCTACAACGCCTACAATTACGGGGTGCAGTCGGCGCCGGCCTACCCGGGCGCCCCGGCTGCCTATCCCGGCGCCCAGCCCGGCATGCCGCCGGCACCGCCGGTCCCCGGTGCCCCGCCGGCTCCCGGCGCTTACGGCGCTCCCCCGGCCGTCCCGCCGGTTCCGGGACAGTATCCGGCCGCCCCGGTGCCCGCCGCCGCGCCTTACGGAGCGCCGCCGGCCCCGGCGCCGCTGGCCGCTCCTGGCGCCGCGCTGGTTCCCGGTGCCGCCCCGGGAAGCAATCCCTTTGAAACCCCGGGGATCAAGCGCAAGGCCATCTACATGGTCAGCTACCCGAACCGCGGCCTGACCACCGCGCCCCTGGACAATTTCAGCCAGCAGATCTACACCGCCCTGAGCAACACCAGTGGCCTGCTGCTCCTGCCCCGGGAAAGCGTCAACAGCTACCTCAGTTCCCACCAGCTTTTCACCGACGCCATGGACAAAAAGAGCAAGCTGGTCAAGCTGGGCCAGGACTTGGGCGTCCAGGTGATCATTTACGAAAAGGTCAACTTCCAGGGCCAGCCCCAGCCGGGCGGCGAGGGCAATTACCAGGTACAGCTGGAAGTGATTGACGTTTCCTCCGGCTACCCGCTGAAAAGCTACGCCATCCAGGGCAACACCTATGCCGCCACCCCGCCGGTGGACCAGGTGGTCGCCGACCTGGGGCGCAACATCAAGCTGATCGACTGGTACTGCCGGGTGGTCAAGATCGACCGGCGGCGGATCTATCTCAATGCCGGCCGGCTGACCGGCCTGCAGATGGGCCAGAAGCTGAAGGTCTACGCCAAGGGTTCGGTAATCAAGGACCCGACCACCAAGATGTCCCTGGGGAAGGCTCAGGGGGCCCTGAAGGGCATTGTCAAGATCACCGATTTCTTCGGCATGGACGGGGCCATCTGCGAACCGGTCTCCGGCAAGGGCTTCGCCGTCAACGACATGGTCAAGGCCGTCGAATAGATTTGAATTTGCCAGGCCGCGGCCGGGAAGCGGTTGTTCCCGGCTGACCACTGGACAATTGACAAAAGCAGGGTAATCGCCGCGGTTCCTCTGCTTTTGTTTATGGGGCTGTGTATAAACAATGACCATTCCGCCGGCCGGAAAATCACGGTTGTTCACCCGGCGCCGGGTTGCCGCGCTGCTGCTGCTGGCAGCCGCCGGTTTTCTGGCTTCCTGCTCCGGCTTTCACCTCCTGCCCCGCCAGGAAATCGACAAGTTCCGGCAAATCGACCGCCAGCCGGTGGAAACCATGGAAGTGCGCGGCGTTATCTACGTCAAAGTGGTCAATCCGGCGGCCAAAGAGGACGAGAACGCTCCCCGGAGCATCTGGATCCCGGAGAACATCTACCGGCGGGGCGGCTACCAGCCGGCGAAAACCAAACTGCTGGCCAAGCTGGAGGAA
>JAFDMG010000103.1 GCA_019306045.1 Deltaproteobacteria bacterium
AGAGATATCTTGGCCTTGATTTCCCGATTCAACGGCCGGTCGGAACGGCAGAGAATAATGTCCGGCTGGATGCCGATGCTGCGCAGTTCCTTGACGCTGTGCTGGGTGGGCTTGGTTTTCAGCTCGCCGGCCGCCTGGATGTAGGGGACCAGGGTCAGGTGCATGTAGAGGACGTTTTCCGGCCCGATGTCATAGCGGAACTGGCGGATTGCCTCCAGGAAAGGCTGGCTTTCGATGTCGCCGACGGTGCCGCCGATTTCCACCAGAGCCACGTCAACATCGCCGGTTCCCCGGCGGATGCATTCCTTGATCTCGTCGGTAATGTGGGGAATGACCTGCACGGTCCCCCCCAGGTAGTCTCCCCGCCGTTCCTTGGTAATGACGGCGTCGTAGATCTTGCCGGTGGTGTAGTTGCTTTTTTTGGTCAGCTTGGCGTTGGTAAAACGCTCGTAGTGTCCCAGGTCCAGGTCCGTTTCCGCCCCGTCGTCGGTGACAAAAACCTCCCCGTGCTGGAACGGGCTCATGGTTCCCGGGTCGACGTTCAGGTAGGGATCAAGCTTCTGGATGCCTACCGCCAGGTTGCGGGCTTCCAGCAAGGCGCCCAGGGAAGCAGCCGCCAGGCCTTTGCCGAGGGAGGAGATGACGCCGCCGGTGACAAAAATATATTTCGGTTTCACAAGGCTAAACTCACTTTCAGCTTTTCTTATTGATCAGATGTTCCATGAACCGCCAGCCTTCCCGCCAGTCATTGCCGGCCCCGGCGGCGGTTGCTTCGCAATATTCTTTATATGGTCCCGTCTGCCCGTTCTCGCTGTCGTACAGCAGGTAAGGCACCGGCCCGGAAGAATGGGTTTTGGTCCGGATGGGCGTGGGATGGTCAGGCAGCACGGCCATCCGGAAGCCGGAAAATTCCCGCAGGCCTTCAACCAGGGGACCGATGACCCGCCGGTCAAGGTCTTCAATGGCCTGGATTTTCTTTTCCAGGCTGCCTTCGTGGGAAGCCTCGTCAGGGGCCTCCAGGTGCAGGTAGGCGAAGTCATGCTCCTTCAGGCTGTCGAGGGTATAGCGGACCTTGTTTTCGTAATTGGTATCCAGGTAGCCGGTAGCCCCCGGAACCTCCACCGCCTCCAGACCGGCGCAGATGCCGATGCCTTTCAGCAGGTCGACGGCGGAAACCACCACCCCGCTGCAGCCAAAACGCTCGGCAAAGGAATCGAGGCGGGGTTTTTTCCCCTGCCCCCACAGCCAGATGGAGTTGGCGGTTACTTCCCCTTTTTCCATCTTTTCGCGAATGAAGGGCAGCCGGTAGATGACCATCTGTGACGACATCATCAGGTGGTGGATCGGGGAGCCGGGATCGGCGGGCAGATGATCAATGATTTCCTGGCCGCTGATGTCATGGGGAGGGACCAGCTTGATATCGGCCAGTTCCACCGGGCAGTTTTTGATCACCATCAGGTGGCGGTAGCTGACCCCGGCATAAAAATGAAGCTGTTCGCTGCCCATCTCAAGATTGAGCTGTTCAATAATTTTTCCGGCTTCGGCGGTGTCGATGTGGCCGGCGCTAAAGTCGTGCATGTAGCCCCGGCCTTCATACTGAAGGATGTTGATCAGGTTGCAGCGGAAAGCCACGTCATCGGGTTCCAGGTCGATGCCCATGCTGGCGGCCTCCAGCGGCGCCCGGCCGGTGTAGTAGTGGGCCGGATCGTAGCCGAAAACCGAGAGGTTGGCCACGTCGCTGCCGGCGGGGAATCCGGGAGGGACCGTAATCAGGGTTCCCTGTTCGGCGGTTTTCGCCAGCTTGTCAAGGTTGGGGGTGCTGGCGGCCGCCAGCGGCGTCCGACCCTGCAGACTTTCCTGGGGTTCATCGGCCATGCCGTCGCCGAGGACGACCAGATACTTTTTATTGCTCATGGAGTTGTTTCCTCCGGGATCAGATTTTTTTCCATTTTGATCGAGTTTCCCTGCTCGTTGAAGGTCATTCGGTCAAAGTAATTAGCCATCAGGATGATGCCGCGCCCATGGGGCTTGAACAGGTTCTCGGGATCCCGGGGATCGGGGAGGGAACGCCAGTCAAAGCCGGGGCCTTCATCGGTAATTTCACAGGTGAACGAGGTGGGGGTTATGGTGGTTTCCACCAGAACCTGGCGGTCGGCGTACGGCGACTCGGTTATCCGCTTTTCCATCTCTTCCAGGTAGTGCGGGGTTTCCTTCAGGCTGGAAGAAAGTTCCAGGTTGCCGTGCTCGATGGCATTGACCAGGGCTTCATGCAGGGCCATGCGGATGCCGGTCAGCTCCGGCTGCAGGGCCTTGCCGCCGATCTTTTTTATTTCCTGGATCAGCTCGTTGACCAGGGCGTGGACCAGCTTGATGTCATTGGTGATTTTAAAGCAGATCTTCTTGCCTTCCAGGTAATGGTACAACTCGATTTTCTGCTGAGTTTCGTACAGCACCTGCTTGATTTTCTGGATAATTTCCCTGACGTCCTTGATCCGGAATGGCTTCTCCAGGTAGTCAAGGGCCCCCAGCTTCAGGGTGGTGATGATGTCGTTTTTGGTGCCGTAGCCTGAAGCGATGACGAAGGGAGTTTCCGGGAAGGATTTTCTCGCCTGCCGGATGAACTCGATGCCGTTCATTACCGGCATTTTGATGTCGCTGATGACCAGCATCACCTCGTCGGCATGATCATGCAAGGCTTCCAGGGCTGGCTTGCCGTTTTCGAAGCCCAGCGCCTGCAGGCCCTCCTGCTCAACAATTTCTGCCAATACGTCACGGGTCGCGGCTTCATCGTCGGCGATAATAACCAGATTTTTGGACATCAATCAATGACCTCGGGAACGGATGTCGTTGATGGTGAACAGTGCCTGCAGCTGAAAGCCGTTTTCCGCCAGCAGCTCGGCCCCGCCTTCAAGCCGGTCGAGCAGGGTGATGACCTGGATGACCCGCAGCCCGTAATCCTGGGCCCGTTCAACCGCTTTCAGCAGGGAGCCGCCGGTGGTGACCACATCCTCGACGATGGCGACCGCATCGCCGGCGGCAAGGTTTTTGTTGCCTTCTATCCACAGGTTTTTGCCGTGGCCTTTCGGTTCCTTGCGGATGTAAAAGGCATGGACCGGGGGTCCGGAAAGCCAGCTCAGCAGGCTGACTGCCGTGGCAATGGGATCGGCGCCCATGCTCAGGCCGCCGACTGCCTTGATCGGCGTCGGGGCTGAACGAATGCACTCCAGCACCAGGCTGCCGGTCAGAAAGCTTCCCTCGGCGTGCAGGGTAGTTTGCTTGCCGTCCACGTAAAAACTGCTGGTTTTGCCGGAGGTCAGGGTGACCTGGCGATCTTCATATGAAAGTTCTTCCAGCAGCCGCAGCAGCCGGGTTTTTTTATCCATGCGGTTTTCCTGTTGAAGGATTCCAGTTTTCAGCATGACGGTCTCCGAGCCGGCCGCCATGATTTTTGTTTTCGATTCACCTTTTTTATACGGCCGGAGCGAAATATGTCAAGCTAAACTTGACGTATTGCGCAAGTTAAAATGGCGAACGGTCGGAAGAAAGGCATCCGGCTGTTTCTCAGCGGCCTTGGTGACCTCAGTGGTAAATTTTTTGCCTGGGATGCGGGTGTTGCTGTGCTTTGGTTTTAAGTTGCCTGTATCCGTGTTTTTGAGGCTTTCGTGTTCATCTGAACAGGCAGGCGAGCGGATCAGCTAAAGCCATCAAGATTGACAAAAAAAACCAGCCGTATTAATGACTGTCAATCGGGAAGAATCTTTTCGGATCAACAGGCCTGCGGCAGTCAGCTTTCAGTCTTTTGTTTTTTGTTAAACGGGTGGCTGGTTGACCGGCAGGCTTGCAACAGACTGACTGGTGGAGAAATGACATGAGTGATGTAATCGTGCTGGAAAAAAAGGAAGATTACGCGTTGATAACCCTGAACGCCTCCCAGAAGGGCAATACCTACAACGAAGCCATGGCGACGGCCTTGTGGCAGGCGGTTCAGGAGGTGCGCTGGAACAAAGATATCAAGGCGGTGCTGATGCAGAGCAACGGGGAGCTGTTTTCCGGCGGTGGCGATATCGGGGCCTTCCAGCAGGGGATTGACCGGCAGTGCCTGCCGGCCCTGGTTGAGGATCTCAGCGCCACCCTCAATGCCACGGTCCTGGCCATGCGCGGGATGGATAAGATTTTCATTTCCCTGATCGAAGGGGTGTGTGCCGGCTTCGGCATTGGCCTGGCCCTGGCTGCCGATGTGACCCTGGTGACGGAAAATGCCCGGTTTATCGCCGGCTACATCGGCATCGGTGCGGTTCCGGACGGCGGCAGCAGTTTTGCCGTGCTGCGGGCTCTGGGACTGCCCCGGTCGCTGGATTTCTTTTTGACCAACGGGGTTATTGAAGGGCCGCGGGCGGCCGAGATCGGCCTGGTCAGCCGGCTGGTGGCGGCGGAATCCGCCCGGGAAGAGGCGCTGGAATTATTGAAAAAGATTTGTCGGGGTCCGTCCCAGGCCCTGGCCAGGACGAAGAAGGTGCTGATTGACGGGGTGTCCCGGAGCTTTACTGATCACATTGAAGCCGAGCGGCAGGGAATCATCGCCTGTGCCGCCGGTGAGGAAATGCGGGAAGGTGTGGCGGCTTTCCTGACCAAGCGCACGCCCCGTTTTTGATGATGTTGAAGCCGATCCAAAAAACAACCTGTAAGGTCAGTAATATCCGACACACTTTTTGCGCTGTTTTAAAATCGGCAACCGGTGCTGTTTTCCGGTGCGACATCGTGAGCTGCCCAAAGTTTTTCCCGGCGATTGGAGCGTGAAAGTTGCCTTGTTTGAGCCCTGAAAGGGCGAGTTTGGCAACTTTAGTGAAATGAGCCGCTGGAAAGAAAAACAGGCAAGCGAGCGCCAAAAGCGCTAAAAACTGCACCGGTTGACAGCACGCAAGAACCTAACCGGACAGTACTGCTGCAAGGTATTGAATGTTGACAGCTCAGGTTAGGAAAAAGCCGCTTCAACGCCGCTGTTGATTCCCTGCAGCAGGAGATCCAGGTCCAGCTTTTGGGCCAGGGAAAGCAGCATCTTGCGGTCAAAGGAAAATTTTGTCAGGTAGGGCAGTTCACCCAGGATGGGAACCGGGTCGAATTCTTTGACCAGGGCGGCGAAGTTTTCCTCGGCAATGCCGGGGTCGCCGGCGGCGTGGTTGATGACAATGCCAACGATGGAAATTCCGGCCTGGCGCAGCCGGGCCAGGGTCAGCAGGGTGTGGTTGACGCTGCCCAGGGACGGACGGCAGACCACCAGCGTCGGCAGCTGCAGATCGCTGATCAGGCTTTCTACCAGGTAGCCGGGACAAAGCGGCACCATCAATCCCCCGGCTCCTTCCATCAGGGTGAAGCGGTATTGGCTGAGGTGAAAATCGACGGCTTGCAGGAGATCTTCCCGGCTGACCACTTCCCCCTGCCGCCGGGCCGCCAGCAGTGGCGCCAGCGGCTCGCAAAACCGAAAAAGAACGATTTGGGAGAGGGGTTCAATCAAGTCGGCGGCTTTTTTGACCCGGGCGCCGTCGGAATCCCGGATAAGCGCTTCCCGGTCGGAAATGCCGCTTTCCATTGGCTTCAGGTAGCTGAACCCTGGTTCCAGCTTCGTCTGCAGGGCGACCGCCAGGACGGCCGAAACCAGGGTTTTTCCCACCCCGGTATCGGTTCCAGTGATAAACAGGCCTTTAGATGGTTTCATTGCCACGGGCCGTTTCCATTTTTAGTGCCTTATCCCTGAAAGGCTGTCACTCTTTTCAGTACCCCCTTGAGGGGTAAAAAAAACAAGAAATTGTCGGGAATACTTAAGGATGTTCGGGCTTGGCTCATAGCGGTTTTGGCCGCCGAACGAATCACACGATGTGATTCGCGGCGGACGCCTCGGAGCCGG
>JAFDMG010000104.1 GCA_019306045.1 Deltaproteobacteria bacterium
GGGCGTACATGGCCGCCGCCCGCGCCGCCGGCACCCCCACGTGCTCGTAGCCCACCAGGTGCAGAACCCCGTGAACCAGGTAATATAGCAGACCCTCCTCGAGGCGGTAGCCCAAGGGCCCGGTCTCCCGGCCGGCGGTCTCCACCGAGATGATCACCTCCCCGAGAACGTTCTCTTCCCCCGGTCCCGCCGGAAAGGAGATGACGTTGGTGGGCCCGGTTTTACGGAAAAAGCGTTCGTTGAGTTCGCTGATCCGGACGTCGTCCACCAGGGTCACTTCCAGCCGCCGGTCGGCAACCTCCAGGGCCGCCAGCAGGCGGGCCAGCCGTTCCTCCAGCCAGGCCAGGTCGAGCCGATATTTTTCCTGGCGGTCGATAATCAACGGCTCGGTCACGGGCACTTCTCCTTTTCCATGCCGGCCGACTAACTGTCGAGCTGGGCCCGCTCGTAGGCGGCAATTATCTTCTGCACCAGCGGATGGCGCACCACGTCGGCCTGGGTCAGATAGCAGAAAGCAATCCCCTCCACTCCCTTGAGAATTTTCTGCACCGTCACCAGCCCCGACTGCTTGCCGCTCGGCAGGTCGGTCTGGGTAATGTCGCCGGTAATCACCGCCTTGGAGCCGAAGCCAAGCCGGGTGAGAAACATTTTCATCTGCTCGGCCGAGCTGTTCTGGGCCTCGTCAAGGATAACGAAGGAATCGTTCAAAGTCCGGCCGCGCATGAACGCCAGCGGCGCCACCTCGATAATCCCCTTGTCCAGCAGCTGCCGGGCCCGGCTGAAATCCAGCATGTCATGCAGGGCGTCGTAGAGAGGCCGGAGATAGGGATTGACCTTCTCCAGCAGGTCGCCGGGCAGGAACCCCAGGCGTTCGCCCGCTTCCACCGCCGGACGGGCCAGTACGATCCGGTCAACGTCCTTGGCCGTCAGGGCGGCAATGGCCATCGCCATCGCCAGGTAGGTTTTGCCGGTGCCGGCCGGACCGATGCCGAAAACGACGTCATAATTGCGGATGGCGTCGATATATTCCTTCTGGCCGATGGTCTTGGGGGTAATCGGCCGCCGCTTGCTGCCCTTGTGGCTGATGTACACCTTGTCGAAAAAAACCTGGCGCAGGCTGGCATTGGCCTGGCCGGCCTTGATGCGGTAGGCATACTCGATGTCGGCCGGGAAGAGGGGATAGCCGGCCAGCACCAGCTCGTACAGCTCCCGCAGCAGATTGACCACCAGGTCCACCTGCAGCCGGTCGCCGTCCACCATCACCGTGTTGCCCCGGGTCTTGATGACGACGCCGGTTTTCTCCTCCAACTGGCGCAGGTTTTCCCCGTGGTCGCCGAGGATGGTCCGCAGGGCGTTGGCGTCATCCAGTTCGATTTTTTTCAATCATCCTCCTCCACGGCCGCCAGACAGGTTTCAATGATCAACTGCTGCTCCGCCGTCGCCAGAAAAGGGTGCACCGGCAGGGAAAAGATCTCCCGGCACACCTGTTCGGCCACCGGCAGCTGCCCTTCCCGGTAGCCGAGCTCCCGGAAAACCTCCTGCAGGTGCAGGGGCAGGGGATAATGAATCGCCGTCGGCACCCCGGCCGCCGCCAGGGCCGCCAGCACCCGGTCGCGGCGGGGGGAGCGCAGGGAATACTGGGCATAGACGGAAACCTGGCCGGGCCCTTCCACCGGCACGACGAAAGCGGCGGCCAGCTGCCGGCTGTAGCGGTGGGCAAGCTGGCGCCGCCGGTCGATTTCGCCGGCGAAAAAGGGCAGTTTGGCCAGCAGGATGGCCGCCTGCAGGGTATCCAGGCGGCTGTTGAGCCCCAACAGCCCGTGGTGATAGCGCCGCTGCTGACCGTGGTTGCGCAGCTCCCGCAGCTCCCGGGCGGCATCGGCATCGTCGGTGAAGATCATGCCGCCGTCGCCGTAGCAGCCCAGGGGCTTGGCCGGGAAAAAAGAAGTGGTGGCCAAGGCGCCGAAAGAGCCGCATTTCCGGCCCGCCAGCTCCGCCCCCAGGGACTGGGCGGCATCCTCGATCAACGCCAGGTGATGGCGGGCGGCGATCTCTTCCAGCTGCCCGTAGGCGGCCGGCAGACCGAAAATGTCGACGGCGACGATGGCCCGGGTCTGGGGGGTAACCGCGGCCGCCACCAACCCGGGGTCCAGGTTGTAGGTCTCCGGGTCGATGTCGACGAAAACCGGCGTCGCCCCCACCAGGGCGATGGTTTCCGCCGTGGCGATAAAAGTAAAGGGGGTGGTGATCACCTCGTCGCCGGGCCCGATGCCCAACAGCATCAGGGCCAGCAGCAGGGCGTCGGTCCCCGAAGCGCAGGCCACGGCGTGGGCCCGACCGACATAGGAAGCCAGCTGTTCCTCCAGCCGCGCCACCTGGGGACCGTTGATGAACCGGGCGCTGGCCAGCACCTCGGCCACGGCCCGGTCGATCTCTTCCCGGTAGGCCCGGTACTGGGCCGGCAAATCGACAAACTGCATATGATTTTCCTGCTCCCGCCGGCGGGGTCACCGCCGCCGGTTCAGCTCAAAGACTGTTTTTTCAGCGACTCCAGGCTTTCGTCGGGACCGACCACGATCAGCATGTCGCTGTCCTTGATGACAAATTCCGGGTCCGGCGCCAGGTTCATCCGGTCCGGCACCATCTCCTTGATGGCAATCACCTGCACCCCGTACCGGTTGCGCAGCCGCAGGTCCTTCAGGGTCTTGCCGATGAAATCCTTGGGCGGCACCACCTCCATGATGCTGAAACCTTCGCTCAGGGGCAGATGCTCGATGATGTTGGGCGAACTGAGGCTGTTGGCCAGCCGGATGCCCGAATCCCGCTCCGGGAAAATGACGCTGCTGGCCCCGATCTTTTCGAGAATCTTGCGATGGTCGTCGGTCACCGCCTTGACCATCACTTCCTTGACCCCCAGCTCCTTGAGGTACAGGGTGATCAAAATGCTGGTATCCAGCCGGTCCCCGACGCTGACCACCGCTACATCCACGTCCTGAATGCCCAGCTGCAGCAGGCTTTCCCGGTCAGTAGCATCGGCAATCACCGCCCGGGAAACATAGTCCTTGATACTCTGAACCCGGTCCTTGTCACTGTCAATGGCCATGACTTCCTGGCCCAGCTCATAGAGGCGCTTGGCGGTATAATAACCAAAATTGCCAATGCCGATAACCACATACAATCTCATCATCCATCTCCCCGCAGGTTCAGCCGATCATTACCTGCTCTTCGGCGTACCGGAAGGAGCGCCGCGATTTCCGCCGGATGATGAAAACCAGCACCGTCAGCGGTCCTACCCGTCCGATAAACATTAGCATAATAATCAGGATTTTGCCAAACACCGACAGGGTGGCGGTAATGCCCGCCGACAGGCCGACGGTGGCAAAAGCGGAAACCTCCTCGAAAAACATGCCCAGGAAGCGGCAGCGCTCCTGCGCCAGCGGCAGATGCAGCCCGGCGTCGGCCACCGACAGCAGCAGCATGAAAACAAAGAGTACGACAATGGCAGCGGTCACGATGGTAAAGGCATTGAGCACCGTGCTGTCCGGCAGCGTCCGCCCGTAAAAACTGGTTTCGTCGCGCCCGGTCAACCGGGCCCAGGAGGTGAGGATGAAAACCCCGAAAGCGGTGGTCTTGACCCCGCCGCCACAGGAGCCCGGCGACGCCCCGATGAACATCAGCAAAATCACCACCATCAGGGAAGCGTTGCCGAAAGAGCTGATGTCAAGGGTGTTGAAGCCCGCCGTCCGGGCGGTCACCGACTGGAAAAAGGCCGCCATCATCCCCTCGCCGTAGGGCAGCAGGCGGAGGGTGTTGTGCCGCTCAGCCAAAAAGATCAGCAAGGCGCCGGCGACAATCAGGGCCGTGGTCACCGACAGGACCAGCTTGCTGTGCAGGGAAAGGCGAATATGCTGCCCCTTGAGCTTGGCCTGCACGTAAACCGGCAGCTCGTTCAGGACCAGGAAGCCGATGCCGCCGCAGACAATCAGCCCCATGATCACCAGATTGACCGTCAGGTCGGCCCGGTAGCCCATCAGACTGTCGCTGAAAGGAGAAAAGCCGGCATTGCAGAAAGCCGAAACGGCGTGAAAAACAGCCAGGTAGGCCGCCCGCGGCCAGGGAAAGTCCCACAGCCAGCGGCAGAAAAGCAGCAGGGCCCCGCTCCCTTCGATGATGAAAGTGAACAAAAAGATCCTTTTCACCAGCGAACCCAGGTTTTCCACCGGTATCTGGGAAAAGGTGTCGCTGATCAGCAGTTTTTCCCGGAAAGCCAGCTTCCGCCCCATCAGCAGCACGAAAACCACCGAATAGGTCATGATGCCCAGGCCGCCCAGCTGGATGAGGACGAGGATGATCAGCTGGCCGGTCAGCGTAAACTTGGTACCGGTGTCGACAACGATCAAGCCGGTGACACAGACCGCGGAGGCAGAGGTGAACAGGGCGTCGATAAACGCCACCGGGGCGCCGTTGGCCGCCGGCGGCAGCATGAGCAGAAAGGCTCCCAGCAGAATCACCAGGGCAAAGCTGATGACGATCAGCTGGGGCGGCGTCAGCTTCCTCAGCAACGGTTTTCCTCCCCTGGCGGCCGTTTGTTCACGGCCGGTCCGGCGGCCGCCAGCACCGCCAGCACCTGTCGCAAAACGTCCCCGAGCGCCGCCATCACCCCGTCAACGTTGGCGGTAAATTCAGTCTCCAGATCATCGTCGCCGACGTCGGTAATGCCGCGCAATACCAAGGCCGGCACCCGGTTGCGGGCCGCCACCCGCACCACCGCCGCTCCTTCCCAGTCGGCCGCCAGGGCGCCGTAAGTCCGCCGCAGCCACTGCCGCTGCTCGGGGGTGTCGGCATTGCGGTCAGCCGACGCCAGCGGGCCGGTCACCAGCCCGGGCACCCGCCGGGCCACCAGATCCACCAGTTCCGGATCGCAGGCCAGATGCGGCTGCTCCTGCTCGTGGCTGGCGAAATCATATTCGATCACCTCCGAGGCCAGCACCAGGGCTCCGACGCCGGGTTCGGCGGCCAAGCCGCCGCAGGAGCCGGCATTGATGATCAGCGAGGGCCGGTAGGCGGAGATCAACAGCTGGGTCGCCGCCGCCGCCATCACCTTGCCCAGGCCGGAGGAGGTGGCCACCAGCTCGACGCCGGCCAGCCGCCGGCGGTGGAAACGCCGCCAGCCCCGCTGCTCCACCTGCCAGGAATCCCGGGCCAGCAGGGGCTGCAACTCGTGGCGAAAGGCGGTGACAATGCCGATCATCACCCGGCCCCCGCGCCGGCGGGCGCGCGGGCCGCCAGCTCCCGGTGACGGTAGCAGCAGTGGTCAAGCCAGGCGGCCAGCTCGTCGTTGTCGGCCGGCGCCCGGCCAAAAACGTCCAGCCAGAGCTGTTCATGCTCCATGCAGAAATAGATGAACACCTCCGGCGCCCGGCGCCGGATCTCCCCCACCAGGTGCCGGTACAGCTGCCGCCGGATCTCGGCAAAATAACGCCTCTTGCCGTCCAGCCCCCGGATGAACTCCTGGTAGATGATCCGGCTTTCCGGGTGCCGCTGCCGGATCACTTCCCGCATCGGCGGCAGGTAGCGGAAAGCGCCGAGGGAAATCCAGATCAGGTCCCCGGGATCCAGAAAGCTGAAAATCATCGCCACCGTCCGGCGATACTCATCTTCCCAGCCCGGAAAGAAAAACAGGGGGTCGAAATGGAGCCCGATGCGATATCCCCGCTGCCGGCACTGGGCGGCGGCCCGGAGGCGGGCCTCCAGGGACGGGGCCCGCCGTTCCTCGCCGGCCGCCACCGACGGCGCGTTCAGGCTCCACGAAACCACCGTCTCCCCCACCGGGCCGTCGTAGGTCAACAGGTTGCCGACGGCGACG
>JAFDMG010000105.1 GCA_019306045.1 Deltaproteobacteria bacterium
GTTGTCCGGGCAGTTTTCTTGTCTTCCTGGGTTGACATGCACCCTCGCGGCGGCTAAAAAGCGGTGAAAGTTCTATATACAGAACTATATTCTTTATATAGAAAAAAATAACCGGCCGCCGCGCCTTTGTCAAGCAAAAAATTACGGACGGCTAGCCGCGGCGAAAAAATTTTTCGGGAACCGGGGAACAATGTGGTTTTTCCCCGCCCGGCTGCCGGGAGGCGCCGATCCCGAAAAAGGCGGCTGCCGCCTGTTTAAACTTGCGGAAAGGCCGCCGGCCATAAAAAAAGCCGGGGCGCTGCCGCCCCGGCTTTTTTGTTTTTACCCGTTGCCGGCCGCCGCCAACGGCAGCCGGAAAATCAGTTTACGACACCTGCTCGAACTTGCTGCCCGGCACGCCGCAGACGCTGCACTTGTCGGGACACTCGCCGACCACGGTGTTGCCGCAGACGCTGCAGACATAGATCGCCGCCGCCGGCAGGTCGCTGCCGCTTTCCAGCTTCGCCAGGGCGTCCTGGTAAAGATCGTAGTGGACCTTCTCCACCGTGTTGGCCCATTCGAACATCCGCAGGGCGGCCTTTTCACCCTCTTCCTTGGCCACGGCGATGAATTCCGGGTACATGGTCTGGAACTCGTAGCCCTCGCCCTCGACGGCGGCCCGCAAGTTGCTCAGGGTGTCGCCGACGCCGCCCATGGCCTTGAGATGGCCGTGGGCGTGGATGGTCTCCGCCGCCGCCGCCGCCCGGAACAGCTTGGCAATCTGGGTATAGCCCTCGGCCTCGGCCTTCTGGGCAAAGGCAAGATATTTCCGGTTCGCCTGGCTTTCGCCGGCAAAAGCCGCCGCTAAATTTTCCTGGGTTTTACTCATGGTGCTCCTCCTGTAAAAATTTTCAAGGTTGAAACTCGCTGTGGTTCGCTAAAAAAACCGTCTGCGGCCGCCAGGGCGCCGGCCGGCATTGAAGGCCGCGTCCAGAACATGCCGGGCCCCATCAACTACAAAGTTAAAAAGCCGCCAGCCCGGATTTTTCTTTTTCTATCAAAGATAATCTTTTTAGTCAAGTTAAAAGAAACAAAAAAACCGCCGCTGCTCAATCGGCAGCCGGAGAACCGCCGGCCGCCGCCGTCTCCCCCCCCTTGCCGTCATTGTCCAGCTCCAGGACAATGCGCAGGGCGTCCTCTTCCCGCTCGGCCACCCGGAAGCCGAACCGGCGGCTGAAGCGGAGCATCTTCTGGTTTTCCGCCAGCACCAGGCCGTAGATCCGCCGGATGCCCCGGTCCCGGGCGATGGCGATCAGCTTCTCCATCAACAGCCCCCCGATGCCGCTTCCCTGCCAGTCGTCGGCAACCACGATGGCGAACTCGTACTCGTCGTTGTGGGGGTAGTAAACCAGGCGGTTGACGCCGATGGTCCGCTCGCGGCCGTCCTCCTCGACCCGGGCGACGATGGCGATCTCCCGGTCGTAGTCGATCTGGGTGAAGCGGGCCATCTGTTCCACCGGCAGCTCCTTCTCGTAGGAAAAGAAGCGGTTGTAGGTGGTCTGCCGGGAGAGGGAGGCGACAAATTCGTAGTGGGACTCCACGTCTTCGGGGCGGATGGGCCGGATCAGCACCTCGGTGCCGTCCCGCAGCCGCTCGCGGAACTCGTACTGGTTGGGATAGGGAGTGGTGGCCAGGTGCTCGGGCGACCGGCGGCCCCGATCCCAGAGGATCAGCTTGGCGTCGAGCACGGCGAACCGGCCGTTGCTCACCGCCAGGGGGTCGAGGCTCAGCTCGTAAACCTGGGGAAAGTCGACCACCAGCTGGGAAAGGCGCACGAGAATCTCCGCCAGGCGCTCGCGGTCGAAGGGGAAAAAGCGCCGGCACTCCTCCAGCCGCGTCTTGTCGATCAGCTTTTCCGCCAGCAGGCGGTTCAGCGGCGGCAGGATGACGGCTTCGTCCCGGCGCAGGCGGGCCTGGGGACCGCCGAGGCCGAGATAGAGGTACGGGCCGAACTCCCGGTCGGTGCGCACCCCCAGGTGCAGCTCGTACTGCAGGGGTTCGAGCTGCCGCTGGATGGTGAAGCCGTGCACTCCCGGGCCGCCGGCCGCCGCCAGGGCGTCCCAGGCCCGGCGCAGGGCCCGGCGGTCGTGGAGCCCCAGGTAGACCCCGTGGACGTCGCTGCGGTGGTAGCGGCGGTGGTCATTGTCTTTCAGCACCACCGGGTAGCCCAGCCGGGCGGCGGCCTCGGCGGCGGCGGCAAAATCGTAGACCACCTGCACGGGGTTGACCGGCAGGCGGTAGGCGGCCAGGATTTCCCGGGCCGCCGACTCGCTCAGCAGCCGCGGCCGGGAACCGGCCAGGGGCAGCAGGGCGGCGGCCGCTCGCCGGCGGTCGAATTCCAGGGTGCGGTTGAAGCGGGGCGGCACGATGACGATCTTGTGCACCTTCTCGTAGTAGCGCATGCCGTAATAGTAGACCCGGACCGCCTCCTCGACGCTGAAAAAAATCATGTTGTGCCGGTCCTCCAGGGCCGGCGCCCTGGCGGCGCCCTCCTCGCCGATGCCGAGCCAGATGTAGATCATCCGCACCCCCCGCTCGGCGGCCAAGGCGCGCACCCCGTTGATCACCGCCGCCGGGTCGAAGCGGCCATTGCCGACCATCGCCACCATCAGGGTGGCGAACCCGCCCCGTTCCAGGCAGAGCCGGAGGGTGGCGAGGAAGCGGTCGTTGTCCGCCTCGCTGGAGATGCAGACCGGGTTCAAGGCGCCGGAATAGGGTTTGATGTCGGCCAGCAGCGCTTCTTTCAGGGCCGGCGGCAGGGGGGCGGCCGCCAGCCCGAGGCTGGCCAGGTTGTCCACCAGCAGCACGCCGACGCCGCCGGAGTTGGTCACCACCCCCAGGCGCTCCCCGGCCGGCATCTCCCGGCTGGTCAGGGAGGAGCCGGCGGTCAGCAGGTCGGTGATGGTTTCCACCCGGATGACCCCGGCCCGCCGCAGGGCGGTGTCGTAGACCCGGTCGTCGCCGGCGAAATGGCCGGTGTGCTTGCTGATCACCTGCCGGGCCAGCTCTCCCTTGCCGCTCTTGATGGCGACAATGGGCTTGATGCGGGCCACGGAGCGGCAGGCGCTGAGGAATTTCTTCACGTCCTTGAGGTTTTCGATGTAAAGCAGAATGCAGCGGACGTTGTACTCCCAGCCCAGGTAGTCGATGGCGTCCCCGAAATCCACGTCCAGCAGGGAGCCGAGGCTGACCACGTGGCTGAAGCCGATCCCCTGGCGGCGGCCCAGGTCGAGGATCGAGGAGATGATTGCCCCGCTCTGGGAGATGAGGGCGATCTTCCCCGGCGCCGGCGTCGGCTCGAAAAAGGAGACGTTCAGCCGGCGGCCGGGCACCACGAGACCAAAGGAGTTGCAGCCCAGGAGGCGGACGCCGTTTTCCCGCGCCGCCGCCAGCACCAGCCGCTCGTCGGCCTTGCCGTCGGCCGCCACCCCGCCCCGGGTGACGATCATGTTCTTGACCCCCAGCGCCGGGCAGGCGGCCAGCAGGGCCGGGATCTCCGCCAGCGGCAGGGTAACCACCAGCAGATCGACCCGCCCCTCCACCTCGGCCAGGGAGGTGACGCAGGGTCCCCGCTCCCGGAAAGGGCAGTCCCCGTCGGACCGGCAGCCGGCCAGGTTGATCATCACCACCCGGCGGCCGGCGCTGGCCAGCAGGTTGCGGTAGATGGCCCGGTCCTGGCAGGAGTGGCAGTCGAAACGCCCCACCAGGCCGATGGTCCGGGGATCGAACAGGGTTTCCAGGTTGTAAATGCCCATTTGTTCTTCCTGTTTACCTGGCCACCGGCAGCTCGCTCCAGCGGGTGGTGTAGGCCGGCGACCGGGCGGCGGCCCGGGAGCGCCAGTGGCGGCGGCCGCCTTCGGCGGCGAAGCGCACCCGGCTGCCGAAGCGGTCGTTGAGTTCGTCCAGGGCGGCCATCAGCCGCCCTTCCCGCTCGCGGTCTAGGGGATCGAGCAGCGACGGCTGCACCAGGGCGGCCGGCCGCAGGTCGTGGAGGATGACCCCGGCCTTGCGGTAGGGGCAGCCGGGGTGAAACAGCCGCGCCGCCAGGCCCACGGCCCGCCCCAGCAATTCCCGGGTCGAGGCGCTGGCCACCGGCAGTTCCACGGTGCGGCCGTGGTGGTGAAACTCGTCGGCGTAGCGGCTGGTCCGCAGGTAGACGGTCAGGGCGCCGGCGGCCAGGCCCTGCCGGCGGACCTTCGCCGCCGCCCGGGCGCTGAAAACGGCCACCGCCTCCCTGATGGCCGCCAGCTCGGCGACCGGTTCGGGGAAGGAACGGGAGCAGCGGACGCTGCGGGGCGTCGCCGGCCCCTGGTCAAGAGCGTAGCAGGCAATTCCCCGCAGTTCGAGGACCACCCGCTGCAGGTTGACGCCGAACCGCCGGCGCAGCTGCTGGTCGTCAGCCCGGCACAGTTCCAGGGCGGTGGCCAGGCCCTTGTTTGCCAACTTCGGCGCCAGCCGGCGGCCGACGCCCCAGACCTCCCCCACCGGGGTCAGGGCCAGGGCCTTTTCCCGGAACGGCGAGGCGGTCAGGTCGACCACCCCGGCGGCCCGGGGCGAACGCTTGGCCAGGCGGGCGGCAATCTTGGCCAGGGTCTTGGTGGCGGCAATGCCCACCGCCACCGGGATGCCGGTCCAGCGGCGGACGGTGGTCCGCAGCTCCCGCGCCTGCCGGCGGCGCCCCTCCCGGTCGAAACCGCTGAAATCGAGAAACGCCTCGTCGATGGAATAGACTTCGAGGGCCGGGGTGAAGCGGCCCAGGACCTCCATCACCCGCCGCGAGAGGTCGCCGTAGAGGGCGTAATTGGAAGACAGCACCGCCGCCCGGTGGCAGTCCAGGCGGTCGCGCACCTGGAAAAAAGGCACGCCCATGCCGATGCCCAGCGCCTTGGCCTCGGCGGAGCGGGAGACGACGCAGCCGTCGTTGTTGGAAAGCACCACCACCGGCCGCCGTCTGAGGGCCGGGTCGAAAAGCCGCTCGCAGGCCACGTAAAAGTTGTTGCAGTCGACAAGGGCGAAAACCCGCGACCAGCGGCCGGCGCCCGCCAGGCCGCCGTCAGAGGGCGTGGATGACATGGGTGACCACTCCCCAGAGTTCGAAATCCATCTCCTGGCGCACCTCGATGGCCTCGTAGGCCGGGTTTTCCGGCAGCAGCAAAAGGCGGTTCCCGGCCCGGCGCACCCGCTTGACCAGCAGCTCGCCGTTGATGACCGCGATTACCACCTTGCCGTCCGCCGCTTCCAGGGAACGGTCCACCAGCAGCAGGTCGCCGTCATGGATGCCGGCCTCGATCATCGAGTCGCCGGCCACCCGGACGAAAAAGGTGGCGGCCGGATGCCTGATCAGGTACTGGTTCAGATCGAGGGTGCCTTCGAGATAGTCGTCCGCCGGCGAGGGAAAGCCGGCCGAAACGGCGGCCACCGCCACCGGCAGGGGACAAGCGGACGGCTGCCGCTCGGCGGCAAACACGGCGGTTGCCACGGTTTTCTGCTTCATGGGCAACGCTCCCGGCGTCCCGGCGGCCGGCCGCTACTTGTCGGAACGGCGAAAATCATCGAGAGCCACCACCCGGCCGCTGTTCTGTCTGCCCTTGCCGCTGGCCCGGCTCCCGGTCTTCGCCGGCTTCGTCCGTCCGCCCTCGTCCCGCACCAGCCGCAGCCGGGGCTGAACGGCGCCGCCGGGTTTTTCCTCCTGCTCGGCGGCATAGCGGTGAAAAAGCTCGACGATGGCCGGCAAACTCTCGACGGCAAAGGCCATGATCTCGTTCATCACCTGCCGCGGCTCCTCCTCGCCGCACATGGCC
>JAFDMG010000106.1 GCA_019306045.1 Deltaproteobacteria bacterium
TTGCGGCGCCGCCGTCAGTGACGGAAGGGCCAGAGGTGAAAGTAGCGTTTGAGGCGCTGCCAGATTTCCGCCAGGCCATGGGGTTCAAAAACCAGAAAGCCGACGATCAGCAGGCCGAAAACCACCGTCTGCAAAGGATAAAGATAACTCATCACCTCGGGACTCAGGTGCTCGAAAAACTTCAACCCGGCCTGCAGGACCTCGGGCACCACGGTCATGAACACCGCCCCGAAGATGGAGCCAAGAACGCTGCCGAGGCCGCCGACGATAATCATTGCCAGGTAGCGGATGCTCTCGTGCAGGGGAAAGTGTTCCGGGGTAATCGACTTCAGGTGATTTGCCCACAGGCAACCGGCAATGCCGGCCAGAAAGGCGCTGCTGGCAAAAGCGTACATCTTGTAGCGGAAAAGGTTGATCCCCATCAGCTCGGCGGAGATGTCCCGGTCGCGGATGGCGATGAAAGCCCGACCCACGCGGGTGCGAAAGAGGTTGCGGGCGGCGGTCACCGTCAGGACAACCACCGGCAGGGTCACCCAGTAGAAGCTGCGTTCACTTTCCAGTTTGAGGCCGAAAACCGCCGGCGGGGCGATATTCAAACCGCGGATGCCGCCGGTCACCGCTTCCCAGTGAACGAAAATAAATTCGAAAATCACCTGGGCAGCCAGGGTGGTAATACACAGGTACAGCCCTTTCATCCGCATGGACGGCGCCCCGACCAGGACGCCGCAGCCGGCCGCCGCCAGGCCGGCCAGCGGCAGGCAGAGCAGAAACGGCACCCCGAGACGGTTCTGGAGCAGGGCGGCGGTGTAGCCCCCGATGCCGACAAAAGCGGCGTGGCCCAGGGAAATCTGGCCGGCGGCCCCGGTGAGGATATTGAGCCCGACGGCGGCCACCACGGCGATGCCGGTGATATTGGCCATGTAGAGCAGGTAGTCGCTGGCAACCAGGGGGAAGAGCGCCAGCAGGAGAAAAAGCACCCCGAGCCAGAAACGGCTGGTGGGGGTGCGGAAAACCGCCTCGTCGCTGGCATAGGTTTCCTTGAAGTCGCCGATGTACATTAGCAGGCTGCCTTTCCCGGCCGGCTGCTGCCGACCCTGCAGGCGTTACAGGCGTTCAATCTCTTCGCGGCCGAAAAGCCCGTAGGGCCGGACAAGGAGAATGAGCACCAGGATGACGAAGGGAGCCACGTCCTTGACCCCGCCGCCGACGTAAGGATCCAGGTAGCCGCCGGCGAAGTTCTCCACCACGCCGACGATGAAGCCGCCAAGCACCGCGCCGCCGATGGAATCGAGACCGCCGAGAATAACCACCGGGAAAATTTTCAGGCCGATATGACCGAGATTGGGCTGGATACCGCCGATGTTGCCGATGATCAGGCCGCCGAGAGCGGCAGCCACCGCCCCGAAAGCCCAGGCGACGGAAAACATCACCCGCACGTCGATCCCCATGGAATAGGAGGCCAGCTGATCGCCGGCCGTCGCCCGCATGGCCACCCCGAACTTGGAATACTTGAAAAAGAGGGCGAAAACGACCACCACCGCCATGGCCACCACGAAGCCCCAGAAGAGGTTGGAGCGAATCACCACCTCGCCGATGATGATCGGGGCCCGGGGAAAAAGGGGCGGGAAGCTCTTGAAATCGGAGGACCAGATAATCTCCGCCAGGCCGGTGAGAATGGAACTGAGGCCGATGGTCACCATGACAATGCTGATGGTCGGCTGTCCCAGCATGTGCCGCAGGATGGCAAACTCCACCACCATGCCCAGCAGGGCCGCCCCGCCCAGGACCACCAGGAAGGCCGGCACCGGCGGCCAGCCGGCCAGGACGGCGGCGCTGTAGAAGATGTAGGCCCCGATCATCATGAATTCGCCGGTGGCGAAATTGATGATGCTGGTGGCCTTGTAGATGAGAACAAACCCCAAGGCGATCAGGGCGTAGATGCCGCCCACCGCGATGCCGCTGACCAGGAGCTGGAGAAAGATATCCACGGCTACCCGCCCTTCTGTTCCCCGATGTAAGCCTTGATCACTTCCGGGTGCCGCCGGACCTCGTCCGGCCGGCCCTCGGCAATCCGGCGGCCGAAGTTAAGCACCATGATCCGGTCGGAAATATCCATAATCATGTGCAGGTCGTGCTCGATGATAATGATAGTGATCTCCCTTTCCTCCTGGATGTCAAGGATGAAACGGGCCATGTCCTCGGTTTCCTCGGCATTCATGCCCGCCACCGGCTCATCCATCAGGAGAACCTTGGGACGCATGGCCAGGGCCCGGGCCAGCTCGACCCGTTTCTGCAGACCGTAGGCCAGGGCTCCCACCGGCTGTTTGCGGATGGACTCGATCTCGAGAAAATCGATTACTTCGTCCTCGATCTCCCGGCGCAGGGCCATCTCCTCCCGGTGGGCGCGCCCCCAGTAAAGCGCGGCTGCCAGCAGGCCGGACCGCAGGCGGTGGTGGGCCCCCAGCTTGATGTTGTCCAGGACGGTCATTCCCCGGAACAGGGCAATGTTCTGGAAGGTGCGGGCCAAGCCGAGGGCCGCCCGGCGGTCGGGGGTAAGTGTGGAGATGTCCTGGCCGTCGAAAATGATCCGGCCGCGGTCCTGGCGGTAGAAGCCGCCCAAACAGTTGAGGATGGAAGTTTTTCCGGCGCCGTTGGGACCGATAATGGCGAAGATCTCCCCGGGCGCCACGGAAAAGCTGACTTCCTGCAGTACCTGGAGACCGCCGAAGGACAGGCTGAGGTCCTCAACCGCCAGGATGCTCATGGGGCTCCTTCCCGGGCAACAAATCAGGCAATACCATTTTATTCAGCCAGTAGCAACCGGATGCGGCAAGGATGTAAACTATGCCAGGAACAGAAAAAATCCTTTATTTTCAAGGGAATAAAAGCAGAACGGTTATCATATACCACAGTTATATCAAGCTGTCAAAAATAAAAAATGCGGCGGTTTAACAACCGCCGCAGGTCCGCAAACAAAGCCGGCAACTTTATCCCGGCCGGTCACAGCTGGCCGGCATTGCGGTAAACAACGAACACCTGACCGCCTTCGACCCGAACGTCAAAATTGACCCAGAAATACTGTCCCTGCCATTCCACCCAGGGCAGATGCAGCAGGTAGCCGCCACCATCGGCCAGCAGGATGGCTTCGGAACCGCAGGCCCCGGCCGGCACCGGCTTGAAATCCACCAGCTGGTAGCGCACCTGGCCGCCTGCCGGCTGGTAGACAAATTTCAGGTAGTAAGCCCGACCGAGAATGTTGGCCTTGATTACCTGCAGCTCCCGGCCGTCGGCGCTCAGCTGGGCATGACATTTAAGCCCGGTGGCCACCATGGGGGTGTAATAACCGGCATCGGCGGCAAACACCCCGGTGATGCCCGGTAGGGGAATAGGACTTCTGGCGGTGCCCGTATACGGCTGTCCCAGGCCGCCGTAATAATTGTCCCCCCACACCAGCAGGCTGCCGTCCGGCCGCACGGCCAGGGCAACGCTGTAGTTGCCGGTCAGGATGGTCACCGGCGGCAGTTTGGCCATCCTTTCCAGCCAGGTGGTGCGGGTACAGGTGGCCGTGGCATTGAGACAGCCGCCGCCGTGGTCGCCGATGGCCCACTGGCCGCCGTTGACGTCTTTGATATAACCGGTCCAGGGGGCGGTGCTGATCTGGGCCACTTTCACGCTGCCGGAAACCGCCACCGGCTCGTACTGTTTCTGGGTCGCCGCCGAGATGTCCCGGCCCCAGGCAAACAACACCCCGTCCACCCGCAGGGCATAGGAGGTGTTTTCCCCGGTGGCAATGGCCACGATATTGGCCAGGTTCTGCATTTGGCGGGGAGTAATATGTCCCGCCTGCCGGTGGTCATTCACCTGCGGGTCAAGGCCACACTCGCCAAATGCGTTGTTGCCCCAAGCCCAAACGGTACCATCGGCCCGCAGGGCCAAACCATGAGCGCTGCTCATGGCAATGCGAACAATGTTGTTGAGACCCGGCACCCGGTGAGGCGGCAGTTGCGGCTGCATCTGGTTGCCATAACCGTGGATCCCAAAAGTGTCTTCGCCCCAGACCCAGACGGTGCCGTCGGCCGCCAAAGCCAGGGCAACTTCCTCCCCGGCGGCAATCTGGGTGATTATCGGTAAACCGGGAACCACGGCCGGCTGGGGAAAATTGGCTTCGGGGTTGGCCGGCGGCGGCACGCGGCCGGTGGCTCCCATCTGCCCTCGCCCCCAGCCCCAGACCCGGCCGGCAGCGTCCAGGGCCAAACCGAAACTCGATCCCGACTTGACGGCGATGACATCCGCCGGCAAAGGAATCCGCACCGGGTGGAAGGTCTTCTCCTCCCCGGCCGGCCCCAGTTGGTCATACCAGCCCCGCCCCCAGCCATAGACCGTCACTGCCGCCCCGGTCTGGATCGCCGGCAGCAGCAAAAGTATCACAAGCAGCAAAAGCAACAATCTTTTTTTCATTTTCTCCTCCTCAAACAATCTCCAAGGCTGACGACCGGCCCGCCACCCTCCCGGCCAGCGGCGGTAGAATTGTTCCAGACAGGTTTTCCATCCTTAGAAATCATAACTGCCAAATCAGCCTTGTCAAGTCCATCCCCAACAAAAACCCCCTGGCGCCAAAGCGCCAGGGGGCGAAAAAACCGGGCAACCACCGGCAAGCCGGCTACTGCACCAGGAAATAGGTGGCCCAGAGATAGTAATGGGCGAAATTGGTCTCTCCCGTCGGGGTCACCGCCAGGTAAAGGTGGTAAACGCCCGGCGGCAGGAGCGACAGGGGAATGCTCCCCCAGAGGGCCTCGTCCACATCCGTATAGGAAAGATTGGTTTTCCAAGCCGGCAGCGTTGTCATCGTCGAGGTAAGCGCCTGCAAATTGCTGCTGCCGTCCACCAGGAAAAACGCTCCGCCGGCCAGCGCGTCGGACTGGATGCCGAGATAGATGTCGACGGCACCGGCAAAGGGCGGCAGACCAACCTGGAGGCTGAGGCTGCCGGTGGCAAGGTCGCCGACGGCAAAGGGCTTGCAGGCAGACAGCTGCGGCTGTTTCACCGGGCTGGCCACCGGCATGTAATTCCAGGCTTCCTGAGCTGCCGGCACCGGCAGGGCAAAAACCGGCGTGCCGAGAGCGGCAAAGTTGGCTTCCACGCTGATGTCGCTGTTCATGGTCACCGCGCAGGCGCCGTCGCCGCTGCAGCCGCCGCCAGACCAGCCGGTAAAGCTGGCGGTGTAGCCGTCCCCGTTGATGGGCGTGGCAGTCAAAGCCACCGCGGTACCGACCAGAAAATCATAAGTACAGGTTTGATCACCCGTCAGGGCGTCGGTCCGGCAGTCGATGCCCGCCGGCGAACTGACCACCTTACCGGAGCCGTGCACGGTTACCGTCAGTTTATGCGTCTGCAGCTGGACCGGCGGCAGCACCGGCCCGGGGATGAAAGTAAAGCTGATCCAGGGGGCGTCAAAATAGAGGCCGTTGGCCCCGGCATAGGAAAAAACGACGCCTCCCCCGGTTTTTTCGGCTCCAGGGGAATAAACTATCCGCGGTGCCGTGTCCTCGGGCCAGGACTGGAGATCCTGATCGTTGAAAGCCACTTCCCCCCGCCAGTTGTTGTGGTCGGTGGTCGTCGTGTACGACCAGACACCCTGGCGCACCGGATCGGCGTTGGGATCATCCTTGATATACACCATGTTGATATACTGGTTGCCGGCGTCCTTGTAGAACTTGACATCGGCAATGTATTCATCGATGCCGTCGGCGGCCGCCACCGGATGTTC
>JAFDMG010000007.1 GCA_019306045.1 Deltaproteobacteria bacterium
TGGGATTTCACCCTGGCGGCCAACGAAAAAGCCACCATCACCCTGCTACTGGCTGAGACAGCGCCCGTTGCGGGTTTTTACCTAACCCAGGTAGATCCTGACACCTACGATGCTAATGGAGAACCAAAAGAAACCATCATCTATTACTCCAGCACCCTGGACATCGAGGACACCGGCGGCGGCACGCCGCCGCCGGTTCCCGAACCGGCCACCCTGCTGCTCGTCGGCCTCGGCCTGGCGGGGCTGCTGGGCGGGCGGCAAAGGCTGCTGGCACGGAACAAAAAGAGCTGAGAAAGAAGCCCCTTGCCGGCCGACACCGGAGCCGGTGAGCGGCCGGCAGCAAGAGAGGAATTGAAGCCGGCCGGGCCACCCGCGCGAGGGGAGGGCAGCCCGGCCGGCGGATCACCGCGAAAACAACCATAACGGGGGAAGAAAAACCAGGGCCGCCCCGGCCGCTCTTGGGGGAGAGCGCCGGGATCGTTTGGCGGCCCGCTGCCGGGATGCGGTGTCGCCCACCTGGACGCGGCCGGCCCGGCCGGAGTGAGGGGAATCATGCCAAGATACCGTCGTGCTGTTCACCGGCCGCCCATCGGGCGGCAGTGGACGAGTCAGGATTGTAGCTTTTCTCCATCAGAGGTGCGCTGAATCAGCAGATCGGCGCGCCTTTTTGTTGTTTGCCACCCCGTCCGTTTCCCCTTCCCCGCTTGCCTCCCGCTCTCTTGGGGAGACAACCAGCAATCAACGACGGCGGCCGGCGGCCGGACAAGCCACCAACCCACCGCGAATCGGTGCGGGTCGCCGGCCCCGGGACCGGCGACCACGGGGCCGCGCCGACGGCCGCCATCCCGGTTGCATTCCGGTTGCGTGACTTAATGAGATCACTATTAAGATTCCCATAAAATTATTAAGGTCAGCAAACAAGAAAACCATCCGTTGCCAACAACCACGTCACCGTCAGGAGAAGGCACCATGAAAGCAACCGGAACCACCGCTATCGAGGCCGTCAACCGTTCAGCCACCGCCAGCCGCCGGCAGCCCTCCTTTTGCCGATTGCTGGCCAAAACTCTCCTTTTTCTGCTGGTCATCCAGGGCCTGACCCTCTGGCAATGGCTGCCGGTCGGCCCCGCCGGCCGGCAGGCGGTCACGCCGCCAGCAAAAATCGTCGAGGCGCTGGCCGGCTTCGGGCCGGCAGCCGCCGCGGCGGCGCCGCCTCAGGTAATCTGCGTCCCCCAGCTGCCCAGCGACCTCCTGGTCCCCCACGAAACCTGGTCCGGGGAAGAAACCATCCTCAAGGGGGTGGCCAGGGACGAGGACGGGGATCTCGCCAGCGGCACCTACTACTGGGAATTCGGCGACGGCGAGCAATCGGATCCGGCAGCCATCACCGATCCTGACAACCTGGCCGCCGTCCACACCTACACCGGCGTCCCGGGAACCCTCATCGTCGCCCATCTCCACGTCACCGACGCGGCCGGCGAAACCTCGGTGGATGAATATCGCCTCCTGATCAAGGAGAGAACCCTGGACGTGGAGGTCAACAAGGCCATCGACGACGGCCTCTGGTGGCTCTACACCCACCGGGAAACCCTGGCGGCTTACAGCACCATCCCCCCCTCCCACCTGGAGGCGCCGGACGGCGCCGCCGGCCTCCTGGGCGAGTATTTCAACAATACCACCCTGACCGGGCCGACGGCGCTGACCCGGATCGACCCGGTGGTGGATTTCGACTGGTCCACCGCCGCGCCCGGCAACGGCGTCAACGCCGACTATTTTTCCGTCCGCTGGACCGGGAAAATCAAGATTACCCATCCGGGTGAATACCGGCTGGCCACCGCCAGCGACGATGGCGTCAAGCTCTACGTGGACGGCAATCTGGTCATCAATGACTGGCGCACCCACGGGAGAACCTGGAACTATTCGCCCACCCTCAACCTGACCGCCGGCACCCATGAAGTGGTGCTCGAGTATTTCGAAAATAATGGTACCGCCAACGTCGGCCTTTACTGGATGCCCCCCGGCCAAAGCTACTGCCGCTGGAACAATGTCAGCTCTGGCAACCACTATGCCAACACCACCGCTTCCGCCGTCCAGGCATTCGAGATCAACGGCTACCTGGAAACCGGCGACGACAGTGAAAACCCCTATGCGGCCGTAGTCAGGAACGCCATCGACTACCTGCTGACCACCCTGGTCTCCACCAACATGACCAACCAGGACCACGGCCATCCCGAAGATTACAACGATGACGGCGACCCCGCCAACGACGGCGGCAACGGCATCGGCCTGGCGGTTAACAGCGGCCGTTCCATTTACGAGCTGGGGGCGGTGATGGACGCCCTGGTGGCCACCGGCACTCCGGACGCCATTGCCCGGACCGGCGGCGCCAACGTGAAGGGCCGGCGCTACCAGGATCTGGTCCAGGACATGGCGGACATGTACTCCTGGGGCCAGGGAGACTGGGACAACGGCGGCGGCTGGCGCTACACCTGGAACGCCTGGCCCGACAACTCGGCCTCCCAGTGGGGCGCCATCGGCCTGATCGCCGCCGAGCGGCACTTTGGCTGCCGGGTTCCCTCGTGGGTCAAGGAGCAGAACAACCGGTGGCTGGACCAAAGTTACAACAGTGCCGGCTACTTTGGTTATACCAGTCCCGGTGCCCACCGGAACGGCTACGCCACCGGCCCCAGCGGCATGGTCCAGCTGAGTTTTGCCGAAAAGGAAACCACTGATCCCCGCTGGCAGCAATGTCAACTCTATCTGGACGGCCGCTGGAACGATTTTATCCGCAGCAGCCGGGACTGCCGCTACTATTCCTATTTCGCCTTTGCCAAAGCCATGCGCCTGGCCCTGCCCCACGAGGTCACCCACCTGCCCTCCGGCCGCGACTGGTACGGTGACGAAACCACCGGTCTGGCCCGGGCACTGCTCAACCAGCAGCTGGAAGACGGTTCCTGGCCCTACGACGGCTGGCCCTATGTCGGCGTGCAGACATCGACCGCCTGGAACGTCATCATCCTCACCCGCACTCTCTTTGAAAAGCCGCCGGTGGCGGTAATTCACGCCGAGCCCAACCCCGGCGCCGTGGGCCAGACCATCCAGTTCGACGCCTCGGACTCCTACCACACCGACCCGGCCAAGGAGATCGTCCGCTACCTTTGGGACTTCGACGCCGAGGACGGGGTGGACTTCGAGCATCCAGACGCCACCGGCCCCGTGCCCACCTGGGCCTTCGGAGAGCTGCGGGACTATACCGTCTCCCTCAAGGTGATCGACAACAGCACCCCGGAGCGCTTTGACATCACCCAGTACGTGCTCCACATCACCGTGCCGCCCCATCCGCCCACCGCGGTCATCGGCGGGCCGTACATCGGCGTCGTCGGCGAGGCGGTGCAGGTGGACGGTTCCGGCTCCTATGACATCGACGAAGGCGACGGTGACGCCATCACCGCCTGGGCCTGGGAAGCCGATTTTGCCGCGCCCTACGACTTCGGCGAGGCCTACGGCCAAACCACCGCCCTGCCGCCCTACGCCGAGGCCGGGCGCCACGACCTGGCCTTGCGGGTGACCGACAACACGGCGACGGCCTTCCCCGGCAGCGGCCAGCCCGACCTCACCGACGTGGCCTATGGCGAAATCATGGTCTACGAGATCGGGGTGACCGACCTTCGGGCCCGACCCAAGGGCACCAAGTGTCAGCTTACCTGGAGCCATATCGGGGTGGACGAATACGAGGTGCTGCGTTCAACCAAGGGGCCGAACGAAGCCTTCACCCGCATCGGCATCACTTCCTCCACCTACTCCACCTTCATCGACTACAACGTGGAGATGAACCGGGACTACTGGTACCGGGTACGGTGCCGGCAGGACGGCAAACAGGTGCTCTCCGTCCCCGTCCACGTCTATTCCCGGGGCCGGCTCAGAAACCGGCCGCCGGTAATTACCAGCACCCCGCCGGCCGATCGCGTCCAGGAAGAAGTTCCCTATCAATATGATGTCGACGCCGTCGACCCCGAGGGTCGCACTTTAACCTACATTCTGGACCTGGGCCCCGCCGGCATGACCATCGACGGCGCCACCGGCCTGCTCCAGTGGACGCCGACCGCCGGCCAGGCGGGCCCCCACGACGTCATGGTGCGGGTCCAGGATGCCGGGCGGGCGGCCACCACCCAGTTTTTCACTCTCATGGTCACCCCCGCCCCCAACACGCCGCCGACGGCGCGCCTGAACGGCCCCTATGAAAGCCTGGTCAACGAAGCGGTAACTTTCGACGCCAGCGGCTCCAGCGATCCGGACGGGGCCGGCATCGCCGACTACCACTGGGTCTTCGGCGACGGCTCCGACGCCCACGGCCGCCTAGTCACTCATGCCTACGCGGCCCCAGGGGACTACGTGGTCACCCTCTACGTGACCGATAACGACGGCGCCACCGGCCACGCGGAATCCAGCTGCCAGGTGGGGCTGCCCAACCGGCGGCCGACGGCCAACGCCGGCGGCCCCTACGTGGGTGAAATCAACGCCCCCATCCATTTCAACGGCATCCAGTCCTACGACCCGGACGCGGATCCGCTCACCTACACCTGGAATTTCGGCGACAGCACCCCGGCACGAACGGGCGTCCAGATTGACCACGTCTACACCGCCCTGGGAATCTACCACGCCAGCCTGATGGTGAGCGACGGCCGGGGCGGCATGGACACCATGTCTTTCGAGGTAACCGTCACCCCGGAAAACCAGGCACCAACGGCGGTCATCAGCCGCACCGGCCTTGACGTCGCCCTTGAAACCATCACCTTCGACGGCCGCGGTTCCAGCGATCCGGACGGCAATCTCGCCAATTTCGAGTGGAATTTCGGCGACGGCAACACCACCACCGGCCCCCTGGTGACCCACGCTTTCCCCAGCGCCGGCAGTTACACGGTCACCCTGACGGTCACCGACGACAAGGGAGCCACCAACAGCACCGACCTGACCTTGACGGTAACGGCCAACCAGGCTCCGACGGCAAAGCTTGAAATCAGCGGCAATTTTATCGCGGGCCAGGAAATCGCTTTTTCGGCGGCCGGCTCCGGCGACCCCGAAAACCCGGAACTCACCTATGCCTGGGATTTCGGCGACGGCACCACCGCCACCGACAGCAATCCGAAGCACACCTACAGCGCGGCGGGCACCTACACGGTCACTTTGACGGTCACCGACCACGTCGGCCTGGCGACCGAAACCTCCCGGACCGTGAACGTCGCCTCCTCCGACGGTCCCGTTGCCGTTTTCTCGGTCAGCGGCTCCATGGTGGAAGAGGAAGTAGTCCAGTTTGACGCCTCCGATTCCTACGACCAGAGCAGCGGCGGCAGCGTGGTCGGCTATGCCTGGGATTTCGGCGACGGCACCACCGCCACCGGCGTCAACCCGACGCATATCTATGCCCAGCCCGGCAACTACCCCGTCCGCCTGACGGTCACCGACGATGACGGCCTCAGCTCCGCCGGCGAATCAACCCTGACCATCGGCCCCAACCAGCCGCCCCAGGCCCTTTTCGGCTATTCCGGCGTCATGACGACCGGTGGCACGATTACTTTCGACGGCTCTTCTTCCTACGATCCCGAAGGTCACGACCTGACGGCGTATCACTGGGATTTCGGCGACGGCACCGAGGCGGACACGAGCGAAGCCACCCACGCTTTTGCCGGCGAAGGCGACTATACCGTGGCCCTGACCGTCACCGACGACCGGGGACAGGAAACCACCGGCAGCAAGGTGCTGCACATCGTCTCCGCGGCGACGGCTCCCCAGGCCAGCTGCAATGTCAGCGGCGAGTACGTTGTCGGCCAGTCCCTAAGTTTTGACGGCAGCGCCTCCACGCCCCCTCCCGGCCGGGTGATCACGGCTTACGAGTGGGATTTCGGCGACGGCGCCACCGCCACCGGCATCCAGGTCGACCATGTCTATGACCGGGCGGGACGGTACGAAACCGTTCTGCGGGTCACCGACGACCAGGGCGGCTGGAGCGAGGCCCACGTCTTTTTCGGTATTTACGCCGAGGCCAACCACGACCCCAGCGGCTCCATCAATTATCCCGAGCAGGGGATCACCAATGAACCGGTGGCCATGAGCGCCGCCGGCAGCGATCCCGACGGTGATTCCCTGACCTACGAATGGGATTTCGGCGACGGCAGCACCGCCACCGGCGCCGCGGTCTCGCACACTTATACCAGCGTGGGCAATTATTCCATCACCGCCACCATCGCCGACGGGCGGGGCGGCACGGCCGTGCTCACCGGCCAGATCGAGGTCATCGCCAGGCCGGACCACAACGTGGCCCCGGTGGCCGGGGCCGGCGGCCCCTATCAGGGGAACATCAATGAAGCCATAATTTTCGATGGCAGCGCCTCCTATGACCTCAACCTCGACTCCCTGACCTACACTTGGAATTTTGGCGACGGCGCCACCGGCACCGGCGCCAACCCGACACACACCTACGTCACGGCGGGCACCTACACGGTCAGCCTGACGGTCACCGACCCTGACGGCCTGACCGACAGCAACACGGCCAGCGTGCGGGTAATCGATCCCGCCGACATCACGCCCCCCGACGCCGTCATTGAGGCCCCGGCGCCGCAGGCGGTGATCACGGCGCCGGTGGCGGTGGTGGGCACCGTCGCCGACACGGATCTGGCTTCCTGGAAACTGGAATATGCCCACCAGGGCGACAGTCGCTACACCCTCCTGGCTTCCGGCAACAGCGAGGTCCAGGCCGGCGAACTCGGCACCTTCGACCCCACCACCCTGATGAACGGCTTTTACGTGCTGCGGCTGACGGCAACCGACCTGAACGGCCACATAACCACCGCACGGCTGGAAGTCCAGGTGACCGGCAAGCTCAAGGTCGGCTTTTTCAGCACCTCGTTCATCGACTTCTCGATCCCCCTGAGCGGCATCCCCATCCAGATCAAGCGGACCTACGACAGCCGGGACCGCCGGCCGGGGGATTTCGGCCACGGCTGGACCATCGACGTCAAGAGCTACCCGAAAGTGGAAAAAAGCGGCAAGGAGGGTGAAGGCTGGTCCATTATCAGCGGCGGCGGCTTCCTGACCACCTACTGTTTCGCCCCCAGCAAGGCTCATTACGTCACCGTGGAGATGCCCGACGGCCGCACCCTGGAGTTTGACTTCACTCCGCGGCCGGACTGCCAGGTGCTTTATCCCCTCCAGGCCGCCACCGCCGCCTACACGGCCCGGCCCGGCACCGCTGCCACCCTGGAACCGCTGGACGACCGGGATCTGATGGTGATCAACGGCGAACTCTACACCTATGACGTTGAAATCTACGATCCCCAGGAATTCCTGGTCACCATGGAAGATGGCACCAAATACTGGTTCTCCCTGAAAGACGGGCTGAAAAAGCTGGAAGACCGCTATCAGAACAGCCTCACCTTCACCCCCGACGGCATTATTCACTCCTCGGGACAATCCCTTGTTTTCTCCCGGGATGCGGCGGGCCGCATCGAGAAAATCACGGCTCCCGACGGCACTTACGTTACTTACGAGTATGACGGCAACGGCAACCTGACAACCGTCACGGACCGCAACGGCAACCGGACCACTTTCAGCTACGTTGGCGACCACTATCTGGAGAGCATCCACGATCCCCTGGGCCGAACCGTCGCCCGCAACGAGTACGACGCCGCCGGGCGGCTGACGGCCCGCATCGACGCCGAGGGCAACCGGATCGAATACACCCACGACGTGGACGGCCGCCAGGAAATGGTGGAAGACCGCCTGGGCCAGGTTACCGTTTTCACTTACGACGACCGGGGGCTGGTAATCGCCAAGGACGACCCCCTGGGCCGCCACTGGACTTACACTTACGACAGCTACGGCCACAAGAAGTCGGAAACCGATCCTCTGGGACACACCACCACCTACGTCTATGACGCCAAGGGTCACCTTCTCAGCAAGACCGACCCCCTGGGGCACACCACCAGCACCACCTACAACACCCGCGGGCAGGTGCTGACCACCACCAACGCTCTGGGGCAGACAACCACCAACGTCTACGACGGGGCCGGCAACCTGATCGAGATTCACGCCCCCGACGGCGGCATCACCAGGTACAGCTACAACAGCAGGGGTGAAAAAACCGCCGAGACCGACCCCCTGGGGAACGTCACCACCTACGAGTACGACGGCAACGGCAGGCTGGTCAAAAAGACCGATCCCCTCGGAAACGTCACCACTTTCACCTATGACGCCCTGGGGCGGGTGCGGTCGGCCAGCAGGACCAGAACCACCGAGGCCGGACCGGTAACGCTGACCACCACCAAGACTTACGACGCCGAGGGGAACGTCATCGCCAAAACAATGCCCAACGGCGCCACCACTCTTTACGCCTACGACGCCTTGGGGCACAAAGTGAAGGAAACCCGCCCCGACGGCACCGAGATCACCTATAACTATGACCCCCGGGGCAACCTGACCGCCACCTTGTACCCGGACGGCACCACCGACAAAGCCAGCTTCGACGCGGAAAATCACAAAATCAGCACCACCGACCGGGCCGGCCGCACCACTACCTACACCTACGACGCCGCCGGCCAGCTGGTGGAGATCACCTATCCGGACGGCAGCACCACCACCAACAGTTACGACGACGCCGGACGGCTGGTCGCCTCGACCAACGGCCGCGGCTTCACGATGCATTATGAATATGACCCGGCGGGCAGGCGGACAAAAGAGATCGACGCCCTGGGCAAAGAAACGGTTTATGCCTACAACGCTGTCGGCCGCCTACTCCGCCTGACCGATCCCCTCGGCCGGACCACTGAGTACGAGTACGACGCCGCCGGGCGGCTGGTCAAAACGACCTTTGCCGACGGCACCAGCAAAACAACCGCCTACGACTTCCTGGGGCGGAAAGTGGCGGAGACCGACCAGGGCGGCAAAACCACCCATTACGAGTATGACGCCCTGGGGCGCCTGATCCGGGTTACCGACCCCACGAACCACCAAATTACTTACAGTTACGATGAAGTAGGAAACAAGATCGAACAGGTGGACGCCAACGGTCATCTCACCCGCTGGAGCTACAACAACGCCGGCCAGGTAACCAGACACACCCTGCCTCTGGGCATGAGCGAAAGCTTCGTCCGGGACTACCAGGGCAACGTGCTGGAACACACTGATTTCAACGGCGACACCATAAAATACAGCTACGACTTTGAAGGTCACTGCCTGGCAGTCAATTATCCCGACGGCACCTCGACCACCTATACCTACACGCCCACCGGCAAGCGGGAAACGGTCACGGATGCCGCGGGGACGACGCGCTATACCTATGACGCCCGGGACCGGCTGCTCGAAGTCCGGAACCCCGACGGCAGCTTCGTGGCCTACACCTACGACGCCGCCGGCAACCGCCTCACGGTCACCGGACCGGCCGGCACCACCAATTACGTTTACGACGGCCTGAACCGCCTGATCAGCGTCTATGACAATGACGGCAGCGGCCGGCAAACCCGCTACGAATACGACGCGGCGGGCAACCGCCTCAGCCAGTTCCACAGCAACGGCATCATCACCAGGTATCGCTACGATGCCCTCAACCGCCTGGTATACCTGGAGCACGAGGATGCCGCGGGCACCATCCTGGCCAGTTACAGCTATACCCTGGGACCGGCCGGCAACCGGCTGCGGGTGGCGGAGGCCGCGGGCCGCACCGTCAACTACACCTACGACGATCTTTACCGCCTGGTGCGGGAAGACATTGTCGACCCGGTACAGGGCGACAAGACCATCGAATACAGCTATGACCCGATGGGCAACCGACTGACCAAAACGGACGACACGGGCACCGTTGTCTACACCTACGACGAAAACGACCGGTTGCGCCGTGAACAGGGGCCGGGCTATGACTACGACTACACCTATGACGACAACGGCAACCGGACAGCCAGAGATGACGGCAGCGCCATGGTAAGCTACACGTTCAACTATGACAACCGCCTGACCTCCGTGCGGGGCGCCAACACGGTCAACTATGCCTACGACGCCGATGGCCTCAGGATCGCCCAGGACGTCAACGGCGTGGTGACCCGCTATCTCTACGACCCCAACCGGCCCCACGCGGCCGTCATTGAAGAAAGGGCGGCCGACGGCACCCTGACGGCCCGCTACACCAGGGGAGACGACCTGCACCCGCTGCTCATGGTTCGGGACGGCGCCGTCAGCGACTATCTCGCGGACGGCAACCTCAACGTGCGCCTGCTGACCAACGAGGCCGGCGTGGTAACCGACACCTACATTCTGGATGCCTTTGGCAACCTCCTGGCCCGCACCGGCAGCACGCCCAACCGCTACCTGCTCCATGGCCAGTATTACGACGCCAACACGGGTTTCTACTACCTCCGGGCCCGGTGGCTGGATCCCGCGGCGGGGTGTTTCCTCAGCCTGGACCCGGTGGTCGGCAGCATTTTCGAACCCCAGACGCTGCACCGCTACGTCTATGCCCGCAACAATCCCTTGAATTACTACGATCCCAGCGGCGAATTCGGCACCCTGATAGAGGTTTCCATCTCCATCAGCATCGAGAGCAACCTGATCAAAGCCTACAACACCATGCTGTTAAAGGTGTTTATCAACAGCATGCGCATCATCGCCTGCATTATCCGCCCAGCCAGCGAGCTGATGGGCTACGGCCTGTTCCTGGCCGCCGACCCGGACCTCTCCCAGGTCGGGCTCATGTTCTGGCAGATCGGCAGGAAAATGGTGGCCATCGGCTACAACCAGATTTACAAGACCATCAGGGATGCCGCCGAGGAGTTCGCCCGCAGCCTGCTGCCCAAAATAGAGATTGGTCTGAATATCAGCTTTACCTTCAAGAGCGACTTCATGAACCAGCTGGCAGGGATTTACCATGACATCGAAGAGATCAGGGAAAAACTGGAAAAAATCAATGAAGCAATCGAGACCCTGAACTCAATCAAGGAAGCGGTCATGGCCCTGGCATCGGGGCGGGACTGCGCTTTCTGGAGCATTGTCTCCAATTTTACCTGATTTTTCCCGGTCCTTCCCCGCCGCTTCGTCTTGGGACACTAACGGCAAAAAGCGGCGGGAAGAACCGGCGCAAGGAGGACAGCAACAAATGCTTTGACGTAAATTAAGCACCTGTGGTGGCCAAGATGCGGTTGCCGGTTCTCCGCCTTGATGGCGGGACCGGGAAATCATTTTGCCCCCTGCGGTTATTCACCCCGCTGTCCGCCAGTCGCGGGCAGCGGGGAAAAACCTGTTATCTTGCAACCTGCTTACGGGGGACAAAATGATGAAATCCAGGGAAAAAACGAACAAAACCGATCGGCAACCGGCGGCAGGGTTTTTATTGCCCATAACTTTGCTGTGCCTGTGCCTGCTTTTTCTCCGGCTGCCGACGCCGGCCACGGCCGCCCCGCCCCGGGTGATCTGCGTTCCCCAAGTAGCAACCGACCTGCTGGTTCCCCACGACACCTGGTCGGGCGAACCAACGATCCTTAAAGGAGTGGCCGAGGACATTGACGGCGACCTCGCCGGCGGCACTTTCTACTGGGAGTACGGGGACGGCGGCGAATCCACCCCCCAGGCAATCGTTAATTCCGACAACCTGACGCTCACCCACACCTTTGACGCCGCTCCCGGCACCCTTTTTATCGCCCGGCTCCACGTTACCGATGCCGCCGGCGAAACCGCGGTGGGCGAATACCGCCTGCTGATCAGGGAAAAAACCCTCGACGTCGAAATCAACAAGGCCATCGACGACGGCCTCTGGTGGCTGTACACCCGGAAAGAGTCAGTAGGCGACTATTCCTTGATCCCCACGGACGCCTTCACCACCCCCGACAACGAGCCCGGCCTCCGAGGTGAATATTTCAATAACACCAGCCTGACGGGCACCCCCGCCCTGACGAGAACCGATCCGCAGATAAATTTCAACTGGGGATCGGGTTCGCCCGGCCCGGGGGTTAACAACGACTTCAGTGCCCGCTGGACCGGCACCCTTCAGGTACCCGCGGACGGCTATTACTGTTTCAAATCCTTTAACGACGACGGCACCCGTCTCTACGTGGACGGCAACCTCCTGATCGACGACTGGCATTCCCACGCCCCGGCGGAACGATATTCCCCGGTCATCTATCTGGCGGCGGGAGCCCACGACTTCCAGCTGGATTTTTACGACGGCTGCTGCGGCGCCCAGGCAAAAATCTACTGGTCAACAAAGTTCATGTACCGCTGGTCCAACGAGGGCTACCGCTATCCCGGATATTACGCCAATTCCACCGCTTCGGCGGTCCAGGCCTACGAGATCAACGGCCACCTGGAAACCGGCGATCCCAACCAAGACCCCTATGTAAAGGCAGTCCGCGGCGGCCTGGACTATCTGATGACGACGCTGGTCAGTCAAAACATGAATGCTCAGGCCGGCGGCCATCCGGAAGACTACAACAACGACGGCGACGGCACCAACGACGGCGGCAACGGCATCGGCCTGGCGGTCAACAGCAATCGGTCAATTTATGAAACCGGGGCGGTCATGGATGCCCTGGTGGCCACCGGCACCCCAGCGGCCGTGGCCCGCACCGGCGGCGCCAATGTCCTTGGCCGTCGCTACCAGGATATCGTCCAGGACATGGCGGACATGTATGCCTGGGGCATGGATGACAGCGGCAACGACCGGGGCGGCTGGCGCTACAGCTGGAATTCCGACGCCGACAATTCCGCTTCCCAGTGGGGAGCTATCGGCATGGTGGCAGCCGAACGCCATTTTGGCTGCCGCATGCCCGCCTGGGTCAAAACCGAGAACGACGCCTGGCTCAACCACAGTTACAACGGCACGGGGTTCGGCTACGACCGCCCCGGCCGCGGTTGGGCAACGACCCCGTCCGGCATGGTTCAACTATCTTTTGACGGCCGCGACACCACCGATTCGCGGTGGCGGACGGCCGAAAAATGGCTGGCCGACAACTGGACATCTTTCCTGGGGCAATGGCAGGGTGATTATTACTACGGCTACTACGCCTTCGCCAAGGCCATGCGCCTAGCCCTGCCCCAGGAGGTAACCCATCTCTCCTCCGGCCTTGACTGGTACGGCGACGAAAGCAGCGGCTTGGCCAGACACCTGGTGGATCACCAGGAGGCCGAAGGCTACTGGCCGACCAAGGAATGGCTCGGCTGGCAGACGGCAACCGCCTGGAACGTCATCATCCTCACCCGCACCCTCTTTGAAAAGCCCCCGGTGGCGGTAGTTCACGCCGAACCCAACCCCGGCGCCGTCGGCCAGACTATCCAGTTTGACGCCTCGGCCTCCTATCATGTCGATCCGGCCAAGGAAATCGTTGAATATCGCTGGGATTTCGACACCGACGACGGCATCGACTTCGAGCATCCCGACGGCACCGGCGCCACGGCCGAGCATGCCTACGGCGACCTGGGCGACTACACGGTGAGTTTGAAGGTAATCGACAACAGCACCCCGTCCCGGTTCGACATCGGCACCTACAACATCCGGATTACCGTCCCGCCCCACCCGCCCACCGCCAACGCCGGCGGCCCCTACCTGGCCACCGTCGGCGAGGAGGTCCAGGTGGACGGCTCCGGTTCCTTCGACATCGACGCCAGCCTGGGAGACAACATTGTCATCTGGGAATGGGAAGCCGACTTCGAGGCCCCTTATGATTTCGGCGAGGCCAGCGGCCAGATTGCCACGCTGCCGGCCTTCAGCACTGCCGGGCGCCAAGACATCGCCCTGCGGGTAACCGACAACACCGCCATTGCCTTTCCCACGGCGGGTTCTTCCGACCTTGACGACGTCGACTACGGCGAGGTGGTCGTCTACCGGGCCGGCGTCACGGACCTGCATGCCCGCCCCAAGGGCACCAAGTGCCAGCTCACCTGGAGCCACATCGGAGCGCCGCTCTACGAAGTGCTCCGCTCGGAACGGGGGCCGAACCAGGGATTCGCCCTGATTGGCACCACCACCTCAACCTACGCCACCTACATCGACTACAACGTGGTCATGAACACCGACTACTGGTACCGGATACGCAGTGAAATCGGCGGAGAAACCACGCTTTCCGGGCCGGCTCACGTCTACTCGACCGGCAGAATCCGCAACCGGCCGCCGGTGATCACCAGCACGCCGCCGCTCGACGCCCGGGAAGAGGCACCCTATGCCTACGACGTCCAGGCCGACGATCCCGAAGGCACCAGGATCACCTATCTCCTGGACGCCGCCCCTGACGGGATGGTCATCAACGCGGCCAGTGGCCAGATTTCCTGGACTCCCACCCGGGAACAGGTGGGCCTCAACGAGGTCGTGGTCCGGGTCAATGACAGCCGCCGGGCTTCGGCCAGCCAGTTTTTCCAGGTAGTGGTCGCGCCCCGAGCCAACACGGCGCCGGCGGCCGCCCCCGGCGGGCCCTACAGCGGCCAGGTCGGTGAAACCATGACTTTTTCCGGCAACGCCGTCGATCCCGAAGGCGATCCCGTGGCCGAATACCACTGGGTTTTTGGCGACGGCACCGAGGCTGACGGCCAGACCGCAACCCACGTTTACGCCGCCGCCGGCGACTACGTGGTCACCCTGTACGCCACCGACGACCGCGGCGCCGTCGGCCATGCCGAAACCAAGTGCCTGATCGGCCTGGCCAACCGGCCGCCAATTGCCAACGCCGGCGGCCCCTACTCCGGCGAAGTCAACCAGCCGGTGACCGTTGACGGCCGACAGTCCGACGATCCCGACAGCGACCCCCTGACCTATACCTGGAATGCCGACACCGCCTCCGGGCCGCTGACCGGCGAGCAGGTGGATTTCACTTTTACCGAGGTTGGCACCTACGAGGTGACCCTCACCGTTGCCGACGGCCGCGGCGGCTCCGATACGGCCACGGCTGAAATCGTCGTAACGCCGCCCAACGAACCGCCGGTATCAACCTTTACCCATGAGCCCTTTCTCTGGAACAACCTAACCTTCGACGGCACCGGCTCCCATGACCCGGAAGGCCGGCCGCTGGCCGCCTGGGAGTGGGATTTCGGCGACGGCGTCACGACCACCGGCGCCCTGGCCAGCCATCTTTACGCCGCCGCCGGCAACTACACCGTGCGGCTGACGGTCACCGATAACAAGGGAGCAACGACTTCCTGCTCACAAATCATTGCCATCACCCACCCGACGCCGAACAACAATCCGAACATCGAGGCCGGCGGCCCCTACACCGGCCCCCTAAACACCCCGATTACCCTGACGGCCACCGGCGCCGATCCGGATGGCGACCCGCTCACCTTCACCTGGAGCCATGACGGCCAGGAAACGACCGGTGAACAGGTCAGCCTCACTTTCACCGAGGTTGGCATTTACGAGGTGACCCTCACCGCCGATGACGGTTTCGGCGGCCAGGCCGTCGACACGACCCAAGTCATGGTTTTCGATCCCGCCTCGTCCGGCAACGACACGACCCCGCCGGTCACCGCCATCACGAGCCCGGCCAGCGGCACCGTCCTCAGCGGCACGGTCACTTTCAGGGGCAGCGTCACCGACGACAACCTGGTATTCTGGGTGCTGGAGTACGCTCCGGCGGGCACGGAGCAGTGGCGGACCATCGCCACCGGCGACCGCAACCTCGACGACGACGTCTTGGGCCGGCTTAACGCCGAGGTACTCCAAGACGACCTGTACCGCTTCCGGCTACGGGCTCAAGACCAGCACTACAGTGTCAACAGCTGGATCCAGTGCGAGGTCAACTCGCCCCTGAAACTGGGACAGTTCTCGCTGGAATACATTGATTTGGCCATGCCCCTCGCCGGCATCCCCATCAAAGTGGTCCGACGCTACGACACCAGAGACGCCGCCAATCAGGGAGATTTCGGCTATGGCTGGCAGCTGGGGGCCGCCGATCCGCAAATCCGGGAAACGGTTCCCGTCGATCCCCTGGAAGAAAGTCTCGGCTTCTTTGTCGCCAAACCTTACCGGGTGGACACCAGAATTTATCTGACCAACCCGGACGGCCAGCGCGTCGGCTTTACCTTCGCGCCCGTACCGGCGCCTTCGCTACTGGGAACGGTTTACATCCCCAAATTCACTCCAGACCCCGGGGTTCATGACCGCCTGGAAGTTGACCCCATCGCCCTGACGCTACGGCCCGACGGCACTTTTGTTTTCTTCCTCATCGGCCTGAATTACAACCCGGCCGATTTCCGGCTGCTACGCCAGGACGGCACCACCTACCACTACAACCAATTCAACGGTCTGAAGAAAGTCGGCGACCGCAACGGCAATGAACTGGTCTACACCCACGACGGCATTTTCCACTCATCCGGCGCCTCGGTACGGTTTAACCGCGATGCCCAGGACAGAATCATCGAGGTCGTCGACCCCCAAAACCAGGTCATCAGCTACCAGTACGATGCCAGCGGCAACCTAACTGCCGTTACCGACCAGGAAAACCTGACCAGCAGCTACGGCTACTTCAGCAATCCGGCCCACTACCTGGAATCGATTACCGATTCACTGGGTCACCAGGCGGCCAGATATGAATATGATGATGACGGCCGACTGATTTCTTTTACCAATGCCCTTGGGGACCGGTTCGAACAGGCCTATGACCCGACGGCTTTCAGCGGCACCTTTACCGATGCCAACGGCAACGTGACCCAGCTCTTTTATGACGCCCAGGGCAACCTCATTCGGGAAGTCAACCCTCTGGGCGGTGAAAAGAGATTCACCTACGATGCTGACAGGAACAAAACCACTGAAATCGACGAAAACGGCAACACCACGACCTACACCTACGATGATCGCGGCAACGTGCTGACCAAAAGCGACGCCATGGGCAAAGTGACAACCTTTACCTACAATACGTTTGACGAGATAACCAAAGTCGTCGATTCCGATGGCCACACAACCATTGCAACCTATGATGATCAGGGCAACTTGACCCGGTTCACCAATCCCGCTGGGCAAACAGCAGCGTTTTTATATGACACCTATGGCAGGATCAAGGAACTGGTTGATTTTAAAGGCAACCGGACGGTTTATGAATATAGCGCCGGGATAGCGATGCCGACCAAAATTATCAATCCCGATGGTACTTTCAAAAAATATTCCTATCTTTGGAACGGCCAAATTATCAGCTTACAAGACGAAACTGGCAATACGTGGACCCGCACTTATGACCGTGATGGGCGGCTAGTAAGTGAAACAGATGCTCTGGGCAACACAACTTCATATCATTATGATGGACATTCTTTAACCAGTAAAACCTGTCCGTTAGGCTATGTCACTCATTTTGAATATAACAATGTCAATCACATTATTCGCCAAACCGACCATCTGGGCGGCGTTACCAACTTTACTTATGACGCCAATGGTAATCGCCTCAGCGTCACCGACCCAGATGGCAACAAAACACAGTTTGTCTACGATGAATTAAACCGACTGGTAATGACCATCGATCCTTTGAACATGCGCACCAGCTATACCTATGACCCGGCTGGCAACCTGATAGAACAGGTTGACCGTAATAATCGGCGGCGAACCTTTGCTTATGATGCTTACGGCCAATTAATCCGGGAAACGTGGCTAGATGGTGCTAAAACGGTCAATATCATCAACTACGGTCACGACGCGGCCGGCAATCTGACTTATATTGCCGACAACAACAGCTCTTTATTTTTCACTTATGATGCGACCAACAACCTCCTCACTGCGGACAATACAGGTACCCCTGGATTCCCCATAGTAAAACTGACTTACCAATATGATTCCATGGGTAATCTCCTTTCTGTTGCAGACAATCTAGGTGTGCGGATTAATTCCATTTATGACGGCCGCAATCATCTTCTTAGCCGCATCTGGCAGGGAACTGGCATGACATCGTCGGTACGGATTGATTTTTCTTACAATATTTCAGGGTACTGCAACCTAATACATCGGTTTACCGACAGCAACGGTCTTAATCTAATCGGCACCAGCAACCTGGAATATGATGCTCTCAACCGTGTGACAGAATTGAACCATACGGTTGTAAATAGCGGGACCATCATCGCTAATTATGATTATGTTTACAATGCTGCGGGATTGCTGCTCACTGAAGAGCACCATGGAGATACATGTAATTACACCTACGACGCTGCTGGCCAACTGATAAAATCCATTTGCACGGCGGGCAACGAAGAAAATTTTTCTTATGACGCCAATGGCAACCGCATAGGCCCAAATTATGTAGTCGGTGCCAACAACCGCATCCTAAACGACGTCTCATTTGATTACGATTACGACAACGAAGGGAATTTGATTAGCAAAACCGAGAAAGCTACTGGCATGGTCACTACTTTTACTTATGATCACCGCAATCATCTCGTTTCGTTTGAAAAGCGGGATGCCAATGGCATGTTGATTGACGAGGCATCCTATATTTATGATGGTTTAGATCGTCGGATCGTTGCCACAATCAACGGCCAGACGGTCCTCACTGCTTACGATGGCGACCATGCATGGGCTGACTTTGATGCGGTTGGTAATCTTATAACTCGCTATCTGTTTGGCGATGGACCTGACGCACTTATTGCTCGCAGCCAATCAAATGGGGAAATCGGCTGGTATCTGGCTGACAAACTGAGTACGGTTCGGGATCTGATTGACACCAACGGCATGCTACTCAATCACGTGGACTATAACAGTTTCGGTGGAATAATTGCTCAAATGGATATCGACAAGGGAGACCGCTTCCTGTTCACCGGCCGTGAATATGAACCAACAAGTGGTCTTTATTTTTATCGGACCCGCTACTATGATCCTTTTCTAGGTCGTTTCCTCAGCGAGGATCCATTAAAATTTGATGGCGGTGATTTAAATTTGTACCGCTACGTAAACAACAGCCCCCTTAACGGTACCGATCCTACAGGCAGGCAAGCGATAGTTTCGAACATGTTGATTTTTGCTTGCACCTCCATCAAGGCTGTGCAGGCCGCGGATGCGCAAATAAAAATTTGGCTTCCACCTTTGTTGGCAGTACGTGATGTTCTTAAAACCGGACACTACACCAAGTACACTCCCCCCACATGGACCGACATGGCCGTGGATCTTGGCTTCAAATACCTACCATCTTCACCTTGTGGTTTGCCAACGCCAGTGATTGATCAGTATAAGGATCTGATAAAATGGGCATTGAACAACATCTGGTTTCCCCGAAAATAGAATTTATCGAGAATAACGGAACAGAAGTTGCCCAACAAACAAATGCAGGGGGAGGATACCAAAATGGTATCCTCCCATTTTTTTATCCAGCACCATAAAGTGGGGGCAGCTCCCCGGGGTTTGCGCCGGACTTTCTCTCTGAATTTGGCTTTTTGAGATTGCCGGCCAGCAACCGCCAAAATCGGCGGCCATCCCAGTTTTCCGCCGGGGAAGGGCCATACAAAAGCTTTTCCAGATCGGCAAAGGCGGCCACCAACCCGGCATTCCGCAACTCAGCCGCCAGCTTCTGTAAATTGGTCGGTGGGTTCTCGGGCCAGGCAGTCGCGGCCCAGGCGAGGATTGCCTGTTGGGTCAAACGGGGATCATTGGCCAAACAGGAGTTTTTTACCCGCCGGCGAGCGGCGGTGACCGGCCGCGCGACCGTTGCTCCCTCCCGTTTTTCCCGTCCGGTGCCTGGCCGCCGGACGGCTTGCCGCCAGCACCAGACGGCAGCCAGACAGGCCAACAGCAGCAAGGCGCCGACCAGCTGCCAGGCCCGGACCGCCGCCAATCGCGGCGGCACAACCGGTTTTGCCGGCGGCGCCGGTTTTCCCGCTCCCTGCTCGCTTTCCGGCGCCTTGCCGGCGGTGCCGACCTTGGTCGCCGAGACATCACCCTGGCTCCCGTCACCCCCCGGCGGTCCGGGTCTCGCCACCACCTTGATTTTGCGGGCCGGCAGCAGGGCTTTACGCTGCCGGTTGTGCACCACATCCCACCAGTCGATGACAACAGC
>JAFDMG010000107.1 GCA_019306045.1 Deltaproteobacteria bacterium
CGCAGGCGGCCGGCGGCCGGAATCCGCAGCGACCGGCCGCCGGTTTCGACGACCAGGGCGGCATCCCGCAGCACCAGTTCCCGGCAGGGCAGCTGCCATTGGCGGTCTTGCGGGGGGTGGGAGGCGTTGTTGCCGGCCGCTGCCGGCCGGGGAAAGTTGCGGATCGCCAGCCGGCCGTCCCGGAAAACGGCATAGAGCCGCAGACCGCTGACCGTTATTTTCTCCAGCCGCCGCCGATAGAGGCTCGCCGGGGAATAGTCCAGGCGCAGGGAGTCAAGCCGCAGCGCCGGCGGGCCGGAGCGGCGGCCAACGGCTAGGTTGGCGAAATCGGCCCGGCGCCAGCTGAGCTGCCTGATTTCCAGTTGCCAGGGTGGGAATCAGTTGCGTGCGGACGTAATAAGGCAGGAAGCTGCGCAGGACGGCCGGCAGGAGAACTGCCAGGCAAAGTCCGGCGATGGCGATGATGACCAGCAGACGTCGAAAGGGAATGCGCATGATTCTCCGGGAGCGGGGTTGCCGCCCGGGCCGCCCGGTCGGCGGCAACAACCCTCTGCCGGTGAACTTAACGTCTAACCCTGCCGGTCGTCAAGGGTTTTGCCGCGGGCGGGGGAAGCGCCGATCCCTGGGATCAGGAAGGCCATGACCATGGTGATGGTAAACTCGGCGTAGCGGTCAACGGTCAGCCGCCGGGCCCGGTATTTTCCCCGTTTGAGATACCAGTCCTGGAGCATGGCTTTGATCAGGCTGGCGGTCAGCAGCGGTTCCGGGGTGGTGAACACTCCTGTCCGCACTCCGTCGGCGATGATGTCGGCCAGCAGTTTTTCGGTCGAGCGGCTGCCGGCCACGGCCGCCTTTTTCTGGCTGGGGGGCAGGTTTTTGGCTTCCATGAAAGAAAAATAGAACCAGGGCTGCAGGGCCTCGCTGAGATAAAGGTGGGCCCTGATGGCGGCGGCCAGTTTCTCTGCCGGGCCGGCGGCGCCGGCCACCGCCTGGTCGAGAACGCGGGCGACGATGCCCCGGCGCTGCTCCTGCATCATTTTGAGCAGTTCTTCCTTGCTGCTGAAATAGGCGTAGAGGGCACCGGTGCTGAGCCCGGTTTCCCGGCTCAGGTCCCGCATGCTCATGGCCTGGAAGCCCCGGCGGTTGCTGATTTTCAGGGCGGCCTGGAAAATTTTTTCCAGGTTGTGCACCGCGGTGGCGGCCTTCTTGATCCGGATCTCTCCCCGGTGGCGCCGGTAGATCTCTTCGCAGATGTTTTTGCCGGTCACCGGCAGCCGCCGCCGAAACTGGGCGTAGTTCATGTCATGCCCCGGTCCATCGTCCGCAGGGCGGCCCGGTGCAGGACGCGGACGACTTCATCCAGCGTCCGGAACCGCCGGTCCCGCGTCTGGCCAAGATGATAGCGGAAATAGATCTGCTGGGCGATGACCGCCAGCCGGAAAAGGCCGAAACAGTAATAGAAGGAAAAATCCCCCAGCCGGCGGCCGGCCAGCTCGGCGTAGTAGGCGACGACCTCCCGGCGGCTCATGGCTCCGGGGACGTGGGTCGGCAGGGTGCGCATGGGCTGCATTTCCGGCGGGTCGGCGGCTTCCACCCAGTAGCCGAGAGTGCTGCCCAGGTCCATCAGCGGGTCGCCGACGGTGGCCATCTCCCAGTCGAGGATGCCGATGATCTGGAGGGGGTTTTGCGGGTCGAGAACCAGGTTGTCGAATTTGAAGTCGTTGTGGATGATGCCGGGGTGGTCGCTGTCCGGCGGCCGGTTGGCTTCCAGCCAGGCGATTACCGGTTCGAAGTCGGGGGCTCCGGGGGTCGTGGCCTGCCGATAGCGGCGGCTCCAGCCCTGCACCTGGCGTTCAACATAGCCCTGGGGGCGGCCGAAATCCTGGAGGCCGATGGCCGCCAGGTCCAGGGAGTGGAGCTGGAACTGGGTTTCCACGTGCCGGGCAAACAGCTGCCGAACCTGGTCGGCGTTCAGCCCGAGTTCCGGCGGCAGCTCCCGGCGGATGATGATGCCCCGCAGCCGTTCCATGAGGTAAAAAGGGGCGCCGATGACCTCCGGGTCGTCGCAGTAGAGCAGCGTTTGCGGCACCCGGGGAAAAACCGGCCGCAGGGCGGTCAGCAGCCGGTATTCCCGGCCCATGTCGTGGGCCCCTTTGGCCTTGGTGCCCCCGGGCGGCCGCCGGAGAACCATTTCCCGGTCGCCGACGCGGATCAGGTAGGTGAGGTTGGAATGGCCGCCGGGAAACTGGCTGATGCTTAAGGGGCCGTTGAGGCCGGGCAGGTGGTCCCGGAGATAGGCTGACAGCCGCCGGCTGTCAAGTTCTTCGCCTTCCCGGATGGCGGCGGCCTGGTCGATGAGGGTCATGATTGCCTCCGTTCCGTGCTCTGTTATTTTTTTAGCGGTTCGCCTTGCCGTAGCGCCGCAGGATCTGCCGGGCGACGGCCACTTTGTGAACCTCGTCGGCGCCGTCGTAGATGCGGGCTGCCCGTTCGTGGCGGTAGAGATAGGCCAGGATGGTGTCGTCGGTCATGCCCAGGCCGCCGTGCACCTGCAGGGCCCGGTCGATAACCATCTGCATGATGTTGGCCACCTTGAACTTGATCAGGGAGATCTCCTGGCGGGCGGCCTTGGCGCCTTCCTTTTCGATCCGCCAGGCGGCGTGGATTACCATCAGCCGGGCGGCCTGGATTTCGGCGGCGCACTCGGCGATCCAGGCCTGGATGATCTGCTTGTCCGCCAGGGTGGTGCCGTCGGGGTCGATCCGGCGGTCGCGGGCCCGGGTGCAGAGGAGGTCGAAGGCCCGGTTGCAGATGCCGATCCAGCGCATGCAGTGATGGATGCGGCCGGGGCCCAGGCGTTCCTGGGCGATGGCGAAGCCTTCTCCTTCCCGGCCAAGCAGGTTCCGCTGCGGCACCCGGCAGTTCTGGTAGAGAATTTCCGCGTGGCTGAAATAGCCGTCGCCCCCGTGCCCCATCACCGGGATGTTGCGCACCAGGTTGAAGCCGGGGGTGTCGCAGGGGACGATGATCATGCTGGCCCGGTGGTACTTGTCCGCCTCAGGGTTGGTCTGGGCCATGACGATGGCGAACTCGGCCCCGTCGGCGGCGGTGGTGTACCATTTCTGGCCGTTGATGACGTAGTCGTCGCCGTCCTTGACGGCGGTGGTGGCCATCATCACCGGGTTGGAGCCGGCCAGCTCCACTTCGGTCATGGAAAAGCAGCTGCGGATCTCCCCGGCCACCAGCGGCCGCAGGTATTTTTCCTTCTGTTCCTCGGTGCCGAAGAGGTAGAGGATTTCGATGTTGCCGGCGTCGGGAGCCTGGCAGCCGAAGACGTAGTGGCCCAAGGGGGTGCGCCCCAGGGCCTCGGAAACCAGGGCGTGCTCCAGCAGCCCCAGTCCCAGGCCGCCGTATTCCCGCGGCTGGTTTGGCGCCCAGAGCTCCATTTTTTTGACCATTGCCTGCTTTTCCCGGATGACCGGCAGCAGCTCGCTGGTGGGGCGGGTGAGGAATTCCGGCTCCAGGGGGATCAGCTCCCGGTCGACGAATTCATTGATCATCTCAATGATGGTGGCCATTTTCGGCGAGATGGTAAAATCCATCGGTTTTTCTCCTTAAAGGTAAAGATTATCCGTAGTTGTGAGTAAAAATTAAAGTTTTTTCGCGCTCAAAGATAGGTCAGCAGCTGCCGGTCTCCCGGCCTTTCCAGGTGGGCCGTTTCGTTGAATGTCGCCAGGGTGGCCCGGCCGCCGCGGAATTTCACCCGGGTAATCGAGGCGTTCATGATTTGGAAAGTCAGGGTCAGGGTTTTTTCGTTGTCGAGCCCAAGCAGGTACTGGATGATGACGCCGATGGGGCCGCCGGAGGTAAAGACGGCCACCTGGCCGTCATCCGCCTGCTCCCGGAGCAGCTGCCCGAAAGCGTCGGTCACCCGTTCCTGGAACTGCCGCCAGGTGGGCAGGCGGATCTCCTGGTCGTGGCGGCCGCTCATCCACAGGAGCATCACCTGGCGCAGCAGCCGTTGAAAGACCTGGTTGTCGCTTTTGGCGGCGGCCAGCTCGGCCGCGTCAATGCGCCGCTGCCGCTGGAGGATGGGCACGCAGGCATCCCAGAGGGCGAAGGCGTCGTTCTCGTCAAAGGCCGCCATTGTCCGGGGGGCGGGGACGGGACGGCCGGCGGCCTTCAGGACCTCGCCGGCTTCCCGGGCCGTGCGGCGCTGTCGTTCCAGTTCGCCGTGGCAAATGGCCGTCAGCCGGTCGGCGGCCGCGGCCAGGTGCTCGCCGGTCAACCGCGCCTGCCGGACGCCTAAGGGGGAAAGCCGGTCGTAATCTCCCTGGTTGAAAGAGCCCTGGCCGTGCCTGATCAGGTAGATGGTGCCCATGAATGTATGTCCTGTCCGTGGTCTTGCTGGCGCCTGGCGGCGGCCAGGGAATTAAACGCTTGCCGGTCCCGGTATGTTTTGCGCGGCTCTTCGGGGCCCCTGGCCGGACGGCGCTGGTCGATGTCGGTTCTGGAGCAGGAATAACCTGAATTGCCGGCGGCTGTCAACAAAAAAATAACGAACGTTCGTTTTTTTTATTGACAGCCGGACCGTTTATTTTCTATGCTGGCGGTGCTGGATGACAGGAAGGGAAGCGCAGCCTGAAGACGCAAGGAAGAGCAAGGAAAAGCGATGAAAATACTGGTTTGTCTCAAGCAGGTGCTGGCGGCGGAAGCTGCCGGCCGGGAACTGGCGCCGCGGGAAAGCGACTACCGGCTGAACCGTTTTGACGAGCATGCCCTGGAGGAGGCCCTGAAGCTGAAGGAAAGCCGGCCGGAAACCCGGGTCGAGGTGCTGACCGTGGGCCCGGAACGGGCGGCCGGCGTTCTGCGCCGGGGTCTGGGCATGGGGGCCGACCACGGTATTCACCTGTTGACGGCCGGGCCGCCGCCGGCTGATCCCCACCAGCTGGCCGTCTTGATTGCCAGCCAGGCGGCCGGCCGCGGCCATGACTTGATTTTCACCGGCGTCATGGCGGAGGATACGCAGCGGGGCCAGGTGGGGGTGATGCTGGCCGCCATCCTCGGGCGGCCCTGGAGCACGGCCGTGGTAGCCATTGACGGCCGGCCCGCGGCCGGGGAAATAATCGTGACCCGGGAGCTGGAAGGCGGCGCCCGGGAGCGCCTGGCCCTGGAGTTGCCGGCCCTGCTCACCATCCAGGCCGGCGGCAACCGGCCCCGTTATCCCACCCTTTCCGGGATGTTGCGGGCCCGGGAACAGGAATTGGAGACCATTGCCGCGGCCTCAGTAATTCTGCCGCCTCCCCGCCAGGAAAGCGGCTGGACGGCGCCGCCGGTCCGGCGGCGCCAGGGACTGGTGCTCACCGGCAGCCCGGCGGTCAAGGCGGCGCGGCTGCTGGCCATTCTGCGGCAGCGGGGGCTGGTGTCATGAGCTCGACAGTCGATCACGGCAGCGATGCCGATCGGGCCGGCGGCATCTGGCTGCTGGGCGAGTGCCGGCCGGGGAAAGCAGTGGAGCCGGAAGTGGGTGAACTGCTGGCCTTTGCCCAGCGGCTGACGGCGGCCGCCGGCCCGCGGCCCGTGAGCCTGTTGCTGCTGGGCGAGACCGCCGACAGCGAGGCGGCCGCGGTGGTGAAAGTGTGGGGAGTGGAGACCGTGGCGATGGCCACGCCGCCTGGCGGCGCCCGCGGGGAAGCCGGGGCGCGCCTGCTGGCGGATTTTCTGGAACCCCGGCGGCCGGCTTACGTCTGCTGCCGCCACTCTTCCTGGAGTTTCGACCTGCAGCCGGCCCTGGCGGTGTTCCTGGCCGCCGCTGCCATTGCCGGGGTTCAGGATCTGCAGGTCCGGGACGGAGAACTGTTTTTCGGCCGGCCGACGGCCGGCGGCCGGCAAACGGCCTGGATTCGTTCCCGCACGCCCGTTGCCGTCATCAGCCTGCAGCCCGGCAGCTGCCCGCCGGCCGGGGAAAACAAGGGCCGGCC
>JAFDMG010000108.1 GCA_019306045.1 Deltaproteobacteria bacterium
CTGGTGTCCTTTTCCCGGGAGATGATGAAGGACGCCCGCCAGGTGGCCAACATGATGACCAACATCGAGCTGGCCAACAACATGAAGTTCATGGACGAATACGTGGCGGCGCTTTTCCTGCCCCACACGGACATCAACGCCTTTCCCGGGGTGATGAAAATCCTGGAAAAGAGCTGAGCCTGCCGGCCGCGGCCGGCGGTAATTTTCACCTGCAATTTTAAGGGAAGCAATTTATGGGTAAATCGATTGCGGTAGCCGGCAAGGGCGGCACGGGCAAAACCACCCTCACCGGCCTGATCCTCCGCTACCTGGCCGAGAAGGGCCTGCAGCCGGTGCTGGCGGTGGACGCCGACGCCAACGCCAACCTGAGCGAGGTGCTCGGGGTCGAGGTTCCGGGCACCATCGGCGATTTGCGGGAAGGAATGAAAACCGAGGTGCCCGCCGGGATGACCAAGGAAGCTTACATGGAGTACAACATCCAGAAGATCCTGGTGGAAACCGGCACCTACGACCTGCTGGTCATGGGGCTGCCCGAGGGCGCCGGCTGCTACTGCTACGCCAACACCCTGTGCAAGAAGTTCATCGATTTTCTCATCAACGAGTACGACTACGTGGTCATGGACAACGAGGCCGGCCTCGAGCACCTGAGCCGCCTGCTGACCCGGGACCTCGACGTTCTGCTGGTGGTTTCCGACCCCAGCCTCCGGGGCATCCGCACCGCCGGCCGCATCAAGGAACTGATCGACAAGCTGCGGCTGAACATCAAGAAACTGGCCCTGGTGATCAACCGGGCTCCCGGCGGCGAGCTGGCACCCGAGGCCCGGCAGCTGATCGAAGAGCTGGGTCTCGAACTGGCCGGCGTCATCCCCGAGGACCCGGTAATCGCCCAGTTTGACCGGGAGGGAAAACCGACGGTGGAAATCCCGGCGGAAGCGGTTTCCTATCAGGCTTTGAAGACCATTTTGGAGGCAATTTTTCCCTTGTATTTACAGTAAAAATCATCTATAAAACACATCTTCCAAGCAAGTAATATGCAGTATACAATTCGTTGTACTGTTAGTACAATTAACCCATAAAATAAAACAACCTCAAAGAAAGGAGAGAATGAACATGGCATTTTCAGCAGTGTCGGAAAAATACTCCGGCAAAATGAGGGAAATGGAAATTGGGACAGGCGACAAAAAGGTCGTGGTTGGTGGTCAGGCCACCATGCCGTTCTGCACCTTTGACGGGGACTATCCCCATCGACCGGTCATCGCCATGGAAGTCTATGACGTGGTTGATCCCGAATGGCCGGCCGCCGTGGTGGATCCCTTCAAGGATGTGATCAACGATCCGGTCGCCTGGGCCAAGAAAAACGTCGAGGAATACGGCGCCCAGATGATCTGCCTGCAGCTGGCCTCCACCGACCCCAACGGGGAGAACCGCAGTGCCGACGAGGCCGCCGCCCTGGCCAAGGAAATGGCGTCTGCCCTGTCCGTACCCCTGCTGGTCTGGGGCAGCGGCAACGTCGAGAAAGACGCCGACGTCCTCAGCAAGGTCTGCGAAGTGTGCGAAGGGATGAACCTCCTGGTGGGTCCCGCGGTCGAGGAAAACTACAAGAAGATCGCCGCCGCCGCCCTGGGTTACGGCCACAACGTGGTTTCCCAGAGCCCGATCGACGTCAACATGGCCAAGCAGATGAACATTCTGATCAGCAACCTGGGCCTGCCGATGGAAAAGATCATCATGGAACCGTCCACCGGCGCCCTGGGCTACGGGGTGGAATACACCTACTCCGTCATGGAGCGCATCTCCCTGGCCGCCCTGAGCCAGAACGACGAAAAGATGCAGTGCCCGATGATCAATGACCTGGGCAAGGAATGCTGGAAGGCCCGCGAAGTGAAGCTGACCGACGAGGAAGAGCCCTCTTTCGGTCCGGACATGGAAAAACGGGGCGTTCTCTGGGAAGCCATGACCGCTTTCGACATGCTGCTGGCTGGTTCCAACCTGCTGATCATGCGCAACCCGAAAGCCGTCAAGCTGACCGAACAGCTGATCAGTGAATTGATGTAGCCAGGATTTGCCGCAAAAACATGCTTAATGCAGGCACGAAGCCTGCGAGGAGGAAAATCGATGTCCAAAATAATCCTTAGTTCCGCCATTCGCGGAGCCCACAAGATTGTCGACCGGGTGGAGGGAAAAATCAACGCCGCCCTGGAAAAATTCGGCGCCGACCAGGACGTGAAGTTGCCGAACACCGCCTATTACCTGCCGGTAATCTACGGCATGACCGGCTACAAGGTGGAAAAAATCGGCGACATGCCCAAAGTCATTGAAATGTGCCGCGACCTGCTGCCGGAAGTGCCTTCCGAAGAAGCCTGGCTGCCCTATCTCGGCCCGGGCCTGGACGCCGGCATGGCCGCCTGCTTTGCCTACGACGTTGAAGAAGCCCTGAAGTACCTGGAAGATCCCTGCCCCTACCTGCCGATGAAGGAAGACCCGGAAGACACCGATCCCGACATCTGGCTGGGGGCCGCCGACGATGTTATCCTGCGTAAGCGCGGCGTTGAGTTCGTTGACGGTTCCGCTCCCGGTTTCGCCGCCGTTGTCGGCGCCGCCAAGGACGTGGAAACTGCCGTGGCCATCGCCAAGGAGCTGCAGGAAAAGAGCATCTACGTTTTCATGGCCGGTCCCAATCCCAACGGGGTTACCTTCGCCGAGCAGCTGAAGGAAGGCGGCGTCCAGCTGGGCTGGAACACCCGTCTGGTGCCTTTCGGCAAGGACGTTTCCGCCGCCATCCACGCCCTGGGCTTCGCCACCCGCGCCGCCCTGACCTTCGGCGGCATCAAGCCCGGCGATTTCAAGGGCAACCTGCTGTACAACAAGTACCGGGTTTTCGCCTTCGTGCTGGCTCTGGACGAAGTTGACGACGAGAAATACGCGGCCGCGGCCGGCGCCATCAACTGGGGCTTCCCGACCATCGCCGACACTGACATTCCCGAAATTCTGCCCACCGGTGTCTGTACCTACGAACACGTGGTCTCCAACATCCCGCAGGAAGAAATCGTTTCCAAGGCGATCGAGGTCCGCGGTCTGAAGATCACCATTACCAAGATCGACATCCCGGTTTCCTACGGTCCGGCCTTCGAAGGCGAACGGATCAAGAAAGACGCCATGCACGTCGAGCTGGGCGGCCCCAAATCCATGGGGTTTGAGTTCGCCTATTCCAAGCCTCTGGACGAGGTCGAAGACGGCAAGTTCACCGTTGTCGGCCCTGACCTGGATGACGTGGAAGTCGGCGGCCTGCTGCCCATCGGCATCTGGATCGAACTGGCCGGCCGGAAATTCCAGGAAGATTTCGAGCCGATCCTCGAACGCCAGTGTCACCACCTGCTGAACGGCGCCGAGGGCGTCCTCCACATCGGGCAGCGTGACATCGTCTGGATGCGGATCTCCAAGAAAGCCTACGAAGCCGGCTTCCGGCTGAAACATTTCGGCACCATCCTGCACGCCAAGATGCACAACGAGTTCGGCGCCATCGTCGACAAGGTGCAGGTAACCATCTACACGGACGAGGAAAAGGTCAAGGAACTGCTGGCCGTGGCCCGCAACACCTGGCACGAGCGCGACAACCGCCTGGCCGACATGACCGATGAAACCACCGAAACCTATTACTCCTGCACCCTCTGCCAGTCGTTCGCCCCGACCCACGTCTGCGTGGTCACCCCGGAACGCCCGGGCCTCTGCGGCGCCTACAACTGGCTGGACTGCCGGGCCTCTTACGAGATCAACCCCCACGGGCCGAACCAGCCGATCGAAAAAGGCGAGACCATTGACGAACGCCTGGGCAAATGGAAGGGCGTCGACGAATTCGTCGGCCCGGCTTCCGGCAACGCTTTCGAAAGTTTTGCCGCCTACTCGATCATGGAAGACCCGATGACCTCCTGCGGCTGCTTCGAGGCCATCGCCGCCTGTCTGTTCGCCGCCAACGCCATCATGGTGGTTGACCGCGACTACACCGGCGACACCCCGTGCGGCATGCCCTTCTCGACCCTGGCCGGCACCGTCGGCGGCGGTCTGCAGACCCCGGGCTTCGTCGGCATCTCCAAGTTCTACATCGGCAGTAAAAAGTTCATCTCGGCCGAAGGCGGCCTGAAGCGGCTGGCCTGGATGCCGAAGGCCCTGAAGGAACAGCTGAAGGACCTGATCGACAAACGAGGTGAAGAGATCGGCATTCCCAACATGTACGACCTGATCGCCACCGAAGAAAACGGGACCACCGAGGAAGAGGTCATGGCCTTCATGAGTGAAGTCGGCCACCCGGCCCTCGAGATGGATCCGTTGATGTAATAAAAACGGGATATTATCGTTAGCAACTGCCTGGTCCAAGGGAATCCCGTGCAAGTCGGGAGCGGACCCGCCGCTGTGATTGGGGACGAAAGCCGTAACAGCCACTGAGCGACAGTTTGGGAAGGCACGGCCGGTAGGATGATCCATCAGCCAGAAGACCTGGCCAGGTTAATTACCTCATCTCTCTTCGTGGGTTTCAGGGGAGTGGGGGGCAGCAAAATTCAATTTACCAAGAAAGGAGATAAGTGAATGGGACTCACTGGAATCCAGATATTCAAATTGCTCCCCAAAACCAATTGTAAGGAGTGTGGACAACCTACTTGTTTGGCTTTTGCCATGCAGTTGGCAGCGGGTAAAGCTGAACTGAGCAAATGCCCCTACGTATCCGATGAAGCCAAGGCGCAGCTGAGCGAGGCTTCGGCGCCTCCCATCCGCGGCGTGGAAATCGGCACCGGCGACAAGGCAGTCAAGGTCGGCGAAGAGCTGGTTCTCTACCGGCACGAGAAAACCTTCATCAACCCGACGGCCATTGCCGTGCTGGTGACCGACACCATGGACGACGCCGAGGTGGACGCCAAGATCAACAACCTCAACACCGTCAACTTCGAGCGCGTCGGCCTGCTGCTCGAGCCCAACCTGCTGGCCGTCAAGTGTGCCAGCGGCGATGCCGGCAAGTTCACCGCCCTGGTGGAAAAGGCCCTCGGGGCCACGGAAAAAGGCCTGATCCTGATCAGCGACGATCCCGCCATCCTGGAAGCCGGCGCCAAGGCCGCCAAGGGCAAGAAAGCCCTGCTTTACGCCGCCACCGCTGACAATGCCGCCCAGGTGGCCGCCATCGCCAAGGAAAACGAGGCTTCCGTGGTCGCCAAAGGCGCCTCCATTGAAGAAGTCTCCAATTTCACCAAGACTATCGTCGACGCCGGGGTCAAGGACATCGTTCTCGACACCGGGGCCCGCGATCTGAAGCAGATGTTCTACGACAACCACATGGTCCGGCGGGCGGCCCTGAAGGCCAAAAACCGCGATGTCGGCTACCCGGTGATCAACATGGTCTGCGAGATGACCGATGATCCCTACACCGAGGCCATGTACGCGGCGATCTCCATCGCCAAGTACGGCGGCATCCTGGTGATGAGCGACGTGGACAAAGAACGGATGCTGCCGCTGCTCGTCCAGCGCCTCAACATCTACACCGACCCGCAGCGGCCGATGATCATGGACGAGGGCATCTACGAGATCAACAAGCCCGGTCCCGATTCACCGGTGATCATCACCACCAACTTTGCCCTGACCTACTTCATCGTGGCGGCCGAAATCGAAGCCAGCCGCGTGCCGACCTGGCTGCTGATCATGGACGTGGAGGGCATGTCGGTCCTTACCGCCTGGTC